>ONYV01000337.1:0-1456 GCA_900322105.1 uncultured Eubacteriales bacterium
AAAAAGCGTCTCGAGTGCAGCACTGCTTGGTGTCATGCAAGGGAGAGACACAAAGCCCGGTGCAAAAGAGACAAGTAAGACGGTGCTTCGGAAGTTTCCGAGGAAGTCTGATAAAGAACTCTGAATACCCCACGAAACCGTAAAGGAGTGACACTAATGCCTGAAACCGCGATCGTGACGATGAGTATGACCGATGAATACCGCAGGACGCAATTTAAGCGTCTGAAAAAAGCCATCAAAGAAGGCTTTTATATGGAAGCAATCTATATTGAATCTACGATCATGGACGACAACACCGAGCTTGCCCTGCGTATTGGCGGCGTATGGGATGATTACTTCAAAAAACGCAGAGGACATGAGCCTGCGCTGGATTCCAAGATCAGATATATACAGATCGCCGCCATGCAGAAAAAAACATTACTCAACAGGTTCTTTGGCGATGACCTATTAGAACAGGTGCTTTCATGGAAAAACGAACGCAACCGACTGTTGCAGGGAATGCAAAAGCAAAATATCACCGAGGAATATATCGAAAGGATCGCAGAGGAAGGCAAACACCTTTCAGAGATCCTGAACAGCAAGTGCAGCCGAATGAAACGGGCTGCGGAAAAAAAGACAGCCGACCGATGAAGCAGCAATGCCTTCATCGGTTTTCTTTATAAGCAAAAAAATATTTTTGAGACAGAGTGAACCAAACAGCGTCTTGAAACCTCTAATAGATGAAACGGCAAACAAATGCCGACAGCGTGTTCCGGAAAGCGCAAAACAAGAAAGGAATGTGTGACAATGAAAAAAGACGATCTACAGAATATCTACGGTGAAGTACCTGCAGGTTTTCACCACAGTGTCATGAATGCGCTCTGTCATCTTGACGAAAAGGCGGAAGTCAAGCACAGATCAAACAAAAAGGTACTCAAAGCAGTTTTAGTGTGTGCGCTGATCTCAGCGATAGGAGTTGCTGAGGTGACGGCAGTGACAAAAGAAATATTTACCCGATTGGTGTTGGAGAGCGAGCAGACGTTATACAGGATATCGGTCTCCATAGAAGAATTTTCCGTCAAGGAGATCAAGCAGATCCTGAAAGTGCCGGAAGGAACAGTCAAGAGCAGATTATCGAAAGGCAGAAGACTTCTCAGCGTTTCGCTGGGAAGTCAGCCGGAACAGGAATGCTTTGCATAAACACAGAAAACAGATGAAAATGCAGTGTATAAGAAACAGCATGAGCCAAACCAAAAACCGCACGCTCCCGAAAAAAACTTTCAGGGGGCGTGCGGTTTTTGTGAAATGAAAAGAGGTTTCAGATATCAGACTTCCTCGGAAACTTCCGAAGCACCGTCTTACTTGTCTCTTTTGCACAGGGCTTTGTGTCTCTCCCTTGCATTACACCAAGTAGTGCTGCACTCGAGACGCTTCGCCCGGCACAAAATATCCTGCGTAATACGGCACTTCTCCGGTT
>ONYV01000337.1:1465-2800 GCA_900322105.1 uncultured Eubacteriales bacterium
GGGCTTTGTGTCTCTCCCTTGCATTACACCAAGTAGTGCTGCACTCGAGACGCTTCGCCCGGCACAAAATATCCTGCGTAATACGGCACTTCTCCGGTTTTCGATGAAGTCTATTATTTGACAGAGCCGAAACGGGTCTTGATGCGGTTTTTGATGAGTGTGTTCAGCTCTTTGAGAAAGCAGGTCTTCGGAGCGGGAGTTTCCTCTTCGCTGACTTTGAAGTTGCTCAGGTCGATCATACCCCAGCCATATGTTTCGTCATAGCCTTCGTCACCAAGGTCGACAGCATATTCTTTCAGGATCTCTTCGATCTGTTCCTGATTCAGGTCTTTGTTCCATGTCTTGAGAAGAGCGGCGGCAGCGGCGGCATGAGGCGCAGCCATAGAAGTACCTGCGGAAACACGAACGGAGTTACGGGCAGGAGAAAGAATGCCGATACCCGGAAGCGCAAAATCAACGGTTGCACCCGTGTTGGAATAGGAGCTGATGCGGTTTGACGGTCTGGTTGCGCCAATGACCATGACGTTGTCCTTGTTGGCAGGATAGCGGTCAGCAACATCTCCGCCCTGGTTGCCTGCGGCGGCGATCACGACAATACCTTTTTCCTGAGCGGCAGCGATAGCGTCATCAAGGGTGGTGATGCTGTGTTTGGGATCGTTTGCGCTCAGACTGAGGTTAATGACGTCTGCGCCGTGTTCGATCGCATAGTAAATGGCTTCTCTGGTATTTTTCAGAGGGCCTGTGCCGTCTTTTCCGCTGACCTTGAGCGGAAGCAGCTTGACGTTGGAAGTAGTGCCGTCAGCGATGATGCCTGCAACCACTGTGCCGTGGAACTGCGCATCGCTGACATCCGAGTTGTTATCGTAGAAGTTGTAGCCGTCATCTGTCAGGCGGCCTTCCAGATACTTGTTGGTGGTAGTGACGCCTGTGTCGATCACTGCCACTCTGACTTCAGGCAGTTCCTCTGCGCTTGCCTCCAATTTCTTCTGCAGCTTGTCAAGACCCATTTTCTTAACACCCCAGCTCATGCTGCCAAGAGAATAGTTGCTGAGCGATTCAACAACAGTCAAGGTTTCGTCCTCTGAGGGAACAACGCCTGCCTGCATCACAGCAGCGCCCGAGCAAAGGAGGGTGAGGGCAAGAAGTGTAGATACTAACTTGTGTTTCATGCGATTTGTCATCCTTTCTTAAATTCGTATTAACATGATCGATACGTTAGCTTTATTGTATCACTGTTTTCTGTGGGTGTCAATGAAGGAGCTGATTTTTTTCAGAGAAATCAATTTGGATGATAGTTGACTATCAGAATGAAAGTATGGTATGATTAGATTAAGG
>ONYV01000335.1 GCA_900322105.1 uncultured Eubacteriales bacterium
CCTGTTTACTGCAGCGAGTGCTTTGCAAAGATGAAGGAGCAGCAGGCTTAAGTCTGTCTGCACTTTATGCTGAAAGAATGGGGCGCGGTCGCGTCCCATTCTTTTATAAAAAAGAAAGGTTGTTGCAAATGGAAATCACAAGAGAAACCATGCTTTCTGAGATTCTCGAGAACTGCCCTGAAGCCATGCCTGCATTTCAGGCGATCGGCATGCACTGCATGGGCTGCGCTCTTGCGAGCGGTGAGAATGTCGAACAGGCCTGCGCTGCTCACGGTGTCGATCCCGATGAGTTCCTCGATGCGCTTAAGACCTACCTTGAGTCACTCTGATCAAACAGGAAAAAACAAGCCGGAGAAAAGGCGTTTTCGTCTCTTGCTCCGGCTTTCCTTATAAGGAGAACCATGAATAAACGACTGCATACGATCGCGAATATGGTCAAAGACGGGAAAGGGCTTATCGACGTTGGAACGGATCATGGCTATCTTCCTGCATATCTTGCCGTAAACGGTTATAGCGGTTTTCTGTTTGCCTCGGATATCAATGCAGGGCCACTGAACGCTGCCCGTAAAACGGCATCAGATTGTTCGGTTGAAAACAGGATCAACTATCTCCTGTGCGACGGTCTGGATGGCTGTCCGCCGGATCAGATCGACACGATAGTGATCGCTGGGATGGGTGGTGACCTGATATGCCGTATTCTTGACAAAGCCGACTGGTGCCTTGACCACAGATATACACTGATCCTTCAGCCTATGACGAAAGCTGAAGTTCTGCGCTACTGGCTGGTCAACAATGGTTTTTCTCTCGAGGAAGAGCGTCTTGTTCGTGACGGTGGCATCCTCTATCAGATCATACGGACGCGTTTTTCTCAAAACATGACGCTGAGCGATGCAGAGCTTTACGCAGGCTCCTTTGAGAATATTCGCGATGAGATGCTATGCGCGGAATGGCTTGAATTGCTCCTTCACCGTTTTGAAAAGGAGGAAAAAGGCCTGCTTGCCGCTGAACGTCAAGAGAAAGCAAGACTATCCGTCTGCAAAAGCGTTCTGGATGGACTGCGAGAAATGAAAGGAAAGCTGACATGAATACAGTTAAGGATATATTTGAAATACTTTGTGAAATCGCTCCGCTCGAACTGCAGCTCCCATATGACAACGCCGGTTTCTTGATCGGACGCGCAGATATGCCGGTGAAAAAAGCTCTATTGAGTCTTGATGTAACGGACGAGACCGTACAGGAGGCGGTCGAAAGCAGAGCGCAGCTGATCGTTTCCCACCACCCCGTCATTTGGGATGAGATGAAAAGCATTACAGACTGCACTCCGGGAAACAAAAAGCTTTTAAATTTGTTCGAAAACGGTATTGCAGTTATTTCGATGCACACCAACCTGGATATGGCAGAAGGCGGCGTCAACGACGTACTGATCTCACTTCTCGGCGCGCAGAATGAAGGACCTTTTGACGAAGAAGGCTGCGGCAGGAAAGGAAAGCTTGAGAAGCCAGTACCGCTGAATGTTTTTCTTTCGATCTGCAAGGATAAGCTGAAAACAAACGGCCTTCGTTATTTCGATGCCGGCAGACCGGCAGAGGCCGGCTGCGATACCTTTGTAACTGCGGATGTGAAATACAGTGTTTTTCTGCAGGCACGTGAACTCGGCATCAATCTGATCGATGGGGATCACTTCTGCACGGAAAACCCCATTATACCCGTGCTTGCACAAAAACTTCAGCATGCTTTCCCCGAGACAGAATTTGTTATTTCCAAACGCCACGATCAGACGGCGCGTTTCTTTTGAAAAAGAGCTTCGGGCATAACAGCCCTTCGCTTTTCATAGACTCGTACAAACGAGAATATGAGAGCGGAGGCTGTTTTTTATGTCAGAATCAAATATTTACGCAGATATCGCCCAGCGGACGGGCGGCGCGGTCATGATTGGCGTCGTGGGCCCCGTCAGAACCGGAAAATCGACATTTATCAAGCGTTTCATGGAATTGATGGTAATCCCGAACATTGACAACGAATATGCCCAAGCACGCGCCCACGACGAGCTGCCGCTGGGCGGGTCCGGGCGTACGATCATGACATCTGAGCCTAAATTTGTGCCCGAAGAAGCCGTAAGCATGACGATCGACGGTGAGGTGCAGTTGTC
>ONYV01000333.1 GCA_900322105.1 uncultured Eubacteriales bacterium
AGTTCTCTTTTTCTTCGTTTGGATTGACGGTTCTTGCTTCTCACATAACAGAAGTCATGTATTTATAGGACAGAATGCGCAGCACTGCACGGTCGATGAGTTTTTCATCAATAACGGAAGATTCTACGGCGGCTTTGATGGAGTCAAAGGATTCCTCCACCATGCTGTTGTTCATCAAAAGAAGATCGTTTCCTGCCAGAACTGCGGCAACTGCGGCTGTATGATCTCCGCTGTATTTTGATATGGCGTCCATGCCGAGATCATCCGTAACGATCAGCCCTGTAAAGCCCAGTTCATCACGCAGGAGCTGATGTGAGTTTGGTGAAAGCGAACAGGGAATGTCTTCTTCGATCGCTTTCACGATATTGTGACTCATCATAACAAGATGTGCGCCTGCCTGTATCCCCGACTGAAAAGGAATGAAATCCTTTTTCCGAAATTCATCCAGACTGCGGTCATCTACCGAAACGCCGATATGCGTATCGGCATTGCCGCCATATCCCGGAAAATGCTTGAGCGTGACGGACACGCCCTTAGACTGGCTGATCTCTGTCACGATGCGGATGAAGTCCGCCGTTGTTTTGGCATCTTGTCCGAGGGAACGGTCGTAGATGAAATCCTTTTTATTATCAGACATATCACAAACGGGCGCAAAATTGATGTTCAGTCCCAGTTCTTTCAGCAAAGAAGCCTTTTCGTCTGCGTCCGACTGGATATACGCCATGCCACCGTTTTTGTACAGAACACGGGGCGACTGAAATTCGTGCGGACTGAGCTGAGGCTTTGCGCTGATGCGTGTGACCGTACCTCCCTCTTCGTCAACAGCATAGATGAGCGGAACCTTCTGAGAATTGGTGAGCGTTGACAGCATCGACTGCACTTCTTCCTTGCTCTTATCCGCAAAATCGGGTCCCATGATAATAAAGCCGCCCAAATGGTACTCTGTCGCCAGTTCAGAAGCCTCATAGGTCGGTTTGGCGGCAATGATCATCTGCCCGATCTTTTCTTCAAGAGTCATCTTGGACAAATAGCGATAGGCATCATCATAATACGCCGAGAAAATGCCGTTGTCCTGATACTCTTCGGGCAGATCAAACACAGACCCTTTTGAAGTTTCCGCAGAGCTTTGAGTTATTTCAGAACTGACTGAATCGGCAGAACTTGAGATGGATCGGACGGTGCGTCAGAGGAAGGATCTGCCGTTTGGGAGGATTCTTCTGCTTGGGAAGTTTCTTCCGCTTTTGATGAAGACGGTTCTGTTGTATTGCTGCTTTGATCGTTTGCTTTGCCGGGTTTCCACACCGAACTTTCCGAAACGGAAGGTTCAGCGTCACTTTGCACAACAACGGACGTTTCCGACACCTTGGCGGTTTTTTTGCTGACATCGACAGGCTTACTGCTGCATCCTGCCGCCGTCACGATCAAAAGACCAATGAGCAGCGGACAAAGGCTGCGGCGAAGAAAGGGGTTTTTCTTTTTCATCGGTAACACACTCCTTTATTAGTAGTCTGAACGGAATCATAAACAACAATTCGTCCGCATTTCTTTTAGGTATCCTGAAAGATCGATTCGATGAGGTTCAGTCCCATGTTCTGAGCATCCCGACAGGCATCTTTCACAGCGTCATCACACACCTGATCGGGACTGTGGCAGTCTGAACCAACAATAACACGGACAGAAGTATCCGCTGCCATTTTCCAGAAAAGCGGGTGCGGATAGGGATGCCGCAGACCGTCAGCATACATACGTCTGCTCCGTCGATAGCCGTTTGCATTATATTCGAGTATCATATCATGTGAAACTGCCGAATCAAGGATCATACGGCAGGCTTTTTCAGCATTATGGTCGATCGGAAAGTCGTTCAGGAAGAAAAGGTCGGGATGCGCCACAAATCGAAACAAACCTGTTTCGATCGCCTGACAGATATTTTCAGCATAGGCGATATAATCCTCTGTCGATTCCGCAAAGAAGATGTTTTTCAGCGCTCCCTTATCGTCAAACCGTGTATGTGCGCCAAGCGCAAGGTAATCGAGCTGTTTTTCATCGAGAAGCATACGGTAATAGTCGATATATTCCTGATAAAATTCGATCTCCAGCCCTTTATACAGCCTGATCGTTCCGTCATAGACCTGACTCAGCCGTTCGATCGTTTGCAGATAGTCGTCCAGCTCATCATACGACATCCGCAGACCGAAATCCCTGTCAGGAAACGGCGCATGGTCAGAAAATCCAAGCTGTTGTGTGCCCCTTTTGATCGCCGACAGCACATAATCTTCTTCACTGCCATACGCATGAAGACACCGATATGTATGCGTGTGAAAATTATTCATACTACTCCCACCTCCTACCTCTCCCTCTATTCTACCACATCTCCCCCCAAATTACAAGTCGCGCAGAGCCTGCGCTCCCGATTCGCTGCGGCAAGTTGCCGCCCCTGATTTCATGCGGAAAGTTTATAGTCAATTCGAGGTGTTTTATCACGTTTTATGAGTGGATGAACTTCAAACAAAGAATGTGGCTTTTAGAAACAATAGTATATTAAAGTTCCATGCCGTGAGGAAGTAAGCCCAAAGCAGGCGGCAAGCCGCCTGTGACGGCGGTACGAAGAAAGAACACCAATGATTCCCCAATTGGGAGCGCAGGCTCTGCGCCCCTGATTTCATGCGGAAAGTTTATCGTGAGCATAAGATAATTTATCACGTTTTATGAGTGGATGAACTTCAAACAGAGAATGTGACTTTTAGAAACATTAGCATAAGAAATCACCAATACCCGAAACAGTAAGCCCAAAGCAAGCCGTTATGGCTTGCGACGGCGAAATAGGGGTATGACACCCATGATTCCCTAAATTGGGAGCGCAGGCTCTGCGCCGGCAGCTTGCCGCTTTTTTTGGTGTGGGTATTGACAAAAGGGGGAAATGGGGGTATAATCTATTAGGTAGTTTGAAACGCCGGTGTGTCGGA
>ONYV01000329.1:0-2010 GCA_900322105.1 uncultured Eubacteriales bacterium
AACTGACCGATGAGGAATTTGAGATCATCAAGTCCCATACCTCGATGGGCTACGGCACATTGGAAGGCATCAGTCTGATGCCCGAGCTTGCCCTCGGCGCACGCTCTCACCATGAACGCCCCGACCGAAAAGGCTATCCCGATCATCTCAAAGGCAACGAGATCCCAAGGGTCGCTCAGATCATCGCTGTCGCAGACTGTTTCGACGCTATGTACTCCAACCGTCCCTACCGCAACCGCATGAACTTTGAAAAAGCCGTTTCTATCATCAAAGACGCTTCCGGCACTCAGCTGACTCCCGACGTTGTGGGCGCTTTTCTCCGCCTTGTCGAAAAAGGCTGCTTCCGTGCCGAAGACGATCACGGCGGCGGTACTACCGAGAATATCGAAAATATTCGTTCTTCGGGGGAAAACGAGTCTCAAGCAAAAAGCTGACCCCGCCCCTTTCATGAAATAATCAGACTTCCTCGGAAACTTCCGAAGCACCGCCTCACTTGTTTCTTCTGTGTCATACGGCACTTCTTCGATTCCCGAGGAAGTCTGATAAAATGCTGTGTAAATTTTCCGTTTTATGTTGAAAATTTTGTGCAATAATGCTATGATTAAGATATCAAATTATGTCAGGAGGAACGAATGTGCTAAAGGATTTTGAAACGAAAAAACGTGAGGACAAATCTTCTCTTAATGCAGAGATCAAGGAGCTTCAGGACAAGCTCCTCTCTCAGCAGCAACTTCTGATGCAGGCAAAGCTCCCGATGATCGTGCTGATCGAGGGCTGGTCTGCGTCGGGAAAAGGTACGCTCATCAAAGAACTGATCAGCGAACTTGACCCGAGGTTCTATCATGTGGAATCACCAAAGGTGCTGCCCGAAGCGGAAGAACGCTATCCGTTTTTGTATCAGTACGCCTGCTCCATTCCTGTCAACGGGAAAGTCACGTTTTTGGATTCGGGATGGATGGAAAACGCTGTGCGGAAATATCTGCGCCATGAGATCACCAAAGACGATTACCGCAAGCGTATCCGTCAGATCAATGAGTTTGAACGTCAGCTCCGAGACAGCGGCTATGTGATTCTGAAACTGTTTTTGCATATCGACAAACAGGTGCAGTTTGAGCGTATCCGCGACTTAGCGGAAGCGCCTGCGACAGAATGGCGCGTTGACCGTGAAGACCTTTGGCAGCACAGGGAGTATAAGCGCTTTATGGAAGCCTATGACGAGTTCATGGACAAGACAGGCAATATTGCAGGATGGCACATTCTGGACGGCAGCCGTCACAAGACCGCCACAAGAGATGCGCTGCGCCTGATCGTACAGCGTATTGAACGCGCTCTGACAGAAGGACGGTATGAGGGCGTTACGTCTGAAGAAGATTTTCCGCTGCGTGAGATGCCGAAACTGAAAGATGTTGATCTGTCCGCCACGATCAAAAGCGATGAATACAAAAAAGAACTGAAAGCATTGCAGGCAAAGATCAGCGACCTGCATAATATCCTTTATCGTAAAAAGATCCCTGTAATACTGTGCTACGAAGGCTGGGATGCCGCAGGAAAGGGCGGCAACATCCGCCGTCTGACTTATGCGCTCGACCCGAGGGGGTTTGATGTACATCCGATCGCTTCTCCCCTGCCGCATGAACTGAGCAGGCAGTATCTCTGGCGGTTCTGGACACGTCTGCCGAAAACAGGACATATCTGTATTTTCGACAGAACTTGGTACGGCAGAGTGATGGTAGAAAGGATAGAAGGTTTCTGCACCGAAAACGAATGGCGAAGAGCCTATCACGAGATTAACGAATTTGAAAGAATGCTGACCGACTGGGGCGCAGTGCTGCTGAAATTCTGGATCCATATCGATCAGGATACCCAGCTCCAGCGCTTTAACGACCGTCAGAACACGCCTGAAAAGCAATGGAAGATCACAGACGAGGATTGGCGCAACCGTGAGAAATGGGATGAATACGAAACCGCCGTTGATGAAATGCTCGAAAAAACCAGCACCAAAAACGCCCC
>ONYV01000329.1:2020-3518 GCA_900322105.1 uncultured Eubacteriales bacterium
AAAAAACCAGCACCAAAAACGCCCCCTGGCACATCATTGAATCCAACGACAAATGCTATGCCCGTATCAAGACCCTCCGTATCATCGCCAAAGCCCTTGAAAAAGCCTGCGACAACCATTTTAAGCGTCTGATGGAATGAGTGTTCCAATCGTTTGGAGAATCAAAGACCAATATCAAAATACTCAGGAGAGATCACATAGCAAACGTACAGATCCCCAAAAAATTCCGCCGATAAGAAATGGGCAGGAGCATGAAACACGCTCCTGTCCATTTTTTCGTTCAGGACAATATATTCACCTATATATTCACTTTATCTGTCACAAGATTTAATTCTGTGAACTTTCCGCCATCTGAAGCCGACGGGATTGCGGCTGCCATTTTTTCAAGATCACCTGCAAGCGCCAATTCCACAAAGTCAAAAGTTTCGGTCAAGCCTTTTCAAAGGCTTGCAGAGTCCGGAGACAGCGTCTCCGGCGGGAGTTTGAGGGCAGCGCCCTCAACCATGACGGAAGCGGCGGATGATGGCGGCGGAGAGGGCGACAACGGCAACGGCAGATGCGGCAGCTATTTTGCGGGTGAAGGGGACGTTCCAGTTGACCATCGCATAGGATGGGTTTATCATGCGTCTGAGAAGGGGAGAAAGCAGACGGCGCTGACGGCGCAGAATGTCTTTATCCATATAAGGCTTTTCGGAAAATACCATCGTCAGACGGCGCTTTTCGTCATAAGGGCGCCATTCTAAACGCTCGGTGGACGGAATGCCCGTGCGCGCAAAGTTCGTCCATAGCTGCATTACTGTGTCGGAAAGTCCTTCGTCAGCACGGCGGCCTGTGTAGATCGTTTCGTCAAGATTGCCGAATACGTATGCAAGCTCTACGGCATGGCACGCTCCGCGCAGGGGCAGGACGGACGGAACTGTCCAGTAATACATATAGGCTCTGCCGCCGTTTTTAGCGTGCAGCTCCGCTTGTCGGATCGCAGGCAGACGAAACATCGTTTCATTATAAAATTCCGTCTGCTTCCATACGCTAAGACCGCACAGATCGTTCATGAACAGCTTGGTGCAGCCCTTTTCAACGGGAGTGAGAACCTTCATGTCGTTTTCAAACTTGACGGGTACGGTCAGACAATAGGGTACGATGCCGCCGACCTCTCCGATCCAGTAATTCATCTCGTTGGCGTTCGTGCCGATCATGATATCAATATCCGCCGTGTCGCCTTTTTCATACGGCAGATACGGGTCAAGCGGTATCAGCTTGCCGTCACGCTGCGGAAAATTGTTGATCTCGTTGAGTTTTTCGTTTGCAAGCATCAGCTCCTGCTCGCTGAGGCTCATCAGCTCCTGCATGGAAGATGCTTTCGTTTCTTGGAGCAGACGTTCGGTAAAGACGGCGCACTCTTCCTTAGAAAATGTGAGCGCTACCGATCCGCTTTCGGCGATCACACGGCGAAACAGTCCCTTTGCAGAGGGGATCATCGGCAGCAGCGCGCGCTCAG
>ONYV01000328.1 GCA_900322105.1 uncultured Eubacteriales bacterium
TCGCCGTCAAAGCTCTTCGGCGGTTCAGACAGTTCGGGCGCAATATCCTCATTCTCATCCTCGTCCGTTCCCTCAGCGTTCAGAAACAATATCTTTGCATATATCTCATACTGATGATCCGTATGCAGCATCAGAGAAACGCATCCTATGATGACAGCGATCCATAGCAGCAAAAACACGATCTTGCCCTCTAAGGTCAGCATCAGCGATACCATAATCAGCGCCGACACAACGATACACCATAAACTAAAGGTACGGTACAGCTTTCTTTTGCGGCTGTATTCCTCATATTTTTCTGTCACAAACCGCACCGCATCATCAACCAGCGCAGGATTCATCACGGCATCCGTCTGTATCTCCTGCTGTTTTCTATCGGAAGCCTGCTGTTCGGTCTCGGTCGAACCCTTCTTGTCCATATGTTTCGCTTCCTCCATAAAATACCCCTCCGATTCTGCATTCTGAATGTTCCTATTTTCCTTTTTTCATTTTTTCATTTTACTATTATATTGTTAAATCTTTGTCATGTCAAACTTTCTCATACAAAAAAACCGATTTATACAAAAAACCGTTACACAGCAAAAAGCCTGTATCCCCATCATACAGGAATACAGGCAAGCACATCATGCGATGCTGTTCTTTTCATCAAGCGTCATCCGAGCATTCAGAAGTCTTATCCAAAAATGTTTCATAATATTCTCTTGCTTCGATATGCTCGTTATTGGTGTGACCGTTCGACAAAAACTCACGGTAATCTTCACTGCCGTAACTGCGGTTTTGTCGTGTACCGTCCGAGATCACAAAAGACCCCTCATACATTTTTGGACTGCCGCTCTTTTTTTCACCCATGACAATTCACCGTCCTTTCGGTTTCAGTATTGCCAAAGGGACGGCAAATTATACGGTTTAGCTCATTTTTTCAAGATCGTTGAGATCGTAAGGCGTCTGCTGATAGACGTAATAGTTGAGCCAATTTGAATAGAGAATGGTCGCATAGCTGCGCCATGTCAAAGCAGGCAGCGCACGGGGATCATTACCGGGGAAATAGTTATAAGGAAGCTGCGGTTTCAGACCCTTGTTACAGTCACGGAAATATTCGTTTGCAAGGGTATTGCGGTCATATTCCGCATGACCGAACACAAAGAACTGACGACCGTTTTTGTTCGCAACGATGGCAGTACCTGCGATATTGGAAGAAGCAAGTATGACAAGCTCGGGATGCTGACGGATATCGGAGCGGTGGACGCCGGTATAGCGTGAATGCGGCAAAAGTATCTTATCGTCAAACCCACGCATCAGGGGATGGAAAATATCATTAACACGGTGTACATAAACGCCCGACAGTTTTTCATCCAGTTCATATTTCGGAACGCCAAAGTGATGATAGATACCTGCCTGCGCACCCCAGCAGATATACATTGTACTGTAAACGTGTTTTGCAGACCAGTCCATAATCTCACAAAGTTCATCCCAGTAATCGACATCTTCGTATTCTAATTTTTCGACAGGCGCACCTGTGATGATCATTCCGTCAAAGTAATCATGACGTATCTCGTCAAAAGTTTTGTAGAAGTTTGTCAGATGCTCCTGCGAAGTATTCTTTGAAACGTGGCTTGCCATTTGCAGCAGTTCTATATCCACCTGCAGCGGTGAATTTCCAAGCAGCCGCAGCAACTGTGTTTCTGTTTCGATCTTATTGGGCATCAGGTTGACGATCACGATCTTCAAAGACCGTATATCCTGTGTAACCGCTCTATCACTCGTCATATAGAAAATGTTCTCCGATTCGAGGGTTTTCAGCGCAGGAAGTCCATTCTGTACCTTTATCGGCATTTTCACTTCACTCCTTTTTCACATCAAGCATACGTTATGCTCTCATCATTTTTCCACAACTCCTTACAGTATACCACACCTCCCCACATTTTGCAACCACGCGCGGCGCAGAGCCTGCGCTCCCGATTCGCTGACGTTCGCATACGCTCACTCTGTCCGTTTGAGTTGTACATTCTATTCCGCAATA
>ONYV01000326.1 GCA_900322105.1 uncultured Eubacteriales bacterium
TTATCACAAAGGAAAAAGCAGAGGAGATCATCAGACAATTCCCGACACCTTTTCATATTTATGATGAAAAAGGCATCAGAGAAAATGCAAGAAGGCTCAAACAGGCGTTCTCTTGGAATAAAGGCTTCAAGGAATATTTTGCGGTGAAGGCAACGCCTACGCCTGCGATCCTTCAGATCCTCAAAGAAGAGGGCTGCGGTACAGACTGCTCCTCATATGCAGAACTGCTGATGAGCCAAAAATGCGGCTTTGGTTATCCCGATATCATGTTCTCTTCAAACGATACTCCCGAAGAAGAGTTCCGTTTTGCAAGTGAAACAGGCGCGATCATCAATTTAGACGACATTACTCATATCGATATGCTCGAAAAAGTATGCGGCATTCCCGAAACGATCTGCTGCCGCTATAATCCGGGCGGCACGTTCTCGATCTCTACAACGATCATGGATAACCCCGGAGACGCTAAGTACGGCATGACAAGAGATCAGATCAGAGATGCTTTTCTGCGGCTGAAGGAACTGGGCGCAAAGAATTTCGGCATCCATTCGTTCCTTGCCAGCAATACCGTTTCTAATGAATATTATCCGACACTGGCAAAGATCCTTTTCCGATTAGCCGTTGAGCTGAAAGAAGAAACAGGCGTGAATATCACCTTTATCAATCTGTCAGGCGGCATCGGCATTCCCTATACGCCCGACAAAGAGCCGAACGACATTTTTGTGATCGGTGAGGGCGTCAGAAAAGCCTTTGAAGAGATCCTCGTTCCTGCCGGTCTGGGAAATGTCAGCATTTTCACCGAGCTTGGCAGATTCATGCTTGCGCCCTACGGTCATCTGGTGACGACCGCCATCCACGAAAAGCATACCCACAAGGAATATATCGGCGTAGATGCCTGCGCAGCAAACCTCATGCGTCCTGCTATGTACGGCGCATATCATCACATCACCGTTTTGGGCAAGGAAAATGCGCCCTGTGACTGTGTGTATGACGTGACAGGCTCACTTTGCGAAAATAACGACAAATTCGCCATCGACCGCTCTCTTCCGAAGATCGACATGGGCGATATCCTTGTGATCCACGATACGGGCGCACACGGTTTTGCGATGGGTTACAATTACAACGGTCGTCTGCGCTCTGCAGAGATCCTGCTCAGAGAGGACGGCTCATTTATTGAGATCCGCCGTGCGGAAACCGTCGACGATTATTTTGCAACGCTGAACGGCTTCTGGAACTGCCTGAGCAAAGCATGAACATTTTGTCAAAAAACATAAATAATTAACAAAATTGTAATTGCATCGTTCCATAAAATAGATTATAATATACATATCAACAAACCTTACCGCTGTGTGCGGAAAAATTGAAGGAGGTTTTATTATGGAATTACTGAAAAAATGCATTGCTGAATGTATCGGTACTTTTGTACTGGTGCTGTTCGGCTGCGGATCGGCAGTTGCGCTTGGCTGTAACGGCGCTGTTGCTGATGCTGCCTACTTCATGACAGCCCTTGCTTTTGGTCTGGTCATCGTAGGCATGGCGTACTCTATCGGCAACATCTCGGGCTGTCACATCAATCCTGCGGTGTCCATTGCAATGCTCGTCAGCGGAAAAATGAACGGCAAGGAATTTGCGGCTTATGTCTGCTCACAGTTCATCGGCGCGATCCTCGGCGGCGCACTGCTGCGCGCAATCTTCCCTGCCAGCGAAGGTCTTGGCACAAACGCTCTTTATGAAAACAACATCTGGCTGTCTCTTCTCATCGAGATCATCCTCACCTTTGTGTTCGTTATTGCGATCCTCGGTGTTACTTCCAAAAAATCCAACGGCGCAGTGGCAGGCGTTGTGATCGGTCTTACCCTGACGCTCGTTCATGTATTCGGCATCCACTTTACAGGCACTTCCGTGAACCCTGCAAGAAGCTTCGGTCCTGCGGTTTATGTAGGCGGCGCTGCTTTCTCTAATGTATGGGTGTTCATCGTAGCGCCCCTCGTTGGCGGTGTGCTGGCGGCTCTTGTCTATAAAGTGCT
>ONYV01000325.1 GCA_900322105.1 uncultured Eubacteriales bacterium
CTTGACCAAGACATCCTTCTGCTGCATCCCTATCCGGGACTTGACTACCGCAGTATCACTCTCAGTGACAACTGCAAAGGTGTGATGCACATCACCTATCATTCCTCATCCGCCTGCGCAGACGGCGACAACAGCGCGCTCTCTCTTCTCTCACGCTGTCAGCAGCGTCACATCCCCTTTTATCTTGCCTCTTTCCCAAAGAATGCCGACAGCCGCTATGAAAGCGCAGATATCCTCTTAAAAAACGGTGCGCTGCCCATCCCTCACTGCACAAACGAATCAGCCTACGCAAAGCTCCTGCTGTGCATGAACCTGTTCCCCGAAAGATACGATCAGCTGATGCAGGAAAACTGGTATTGGGAGTATTTGCCATAAAGCGCCCCAAAGCTCCGACAAGTCACATCACACCAAACAAAGCGATCTGCCATGCATATCATACCACCAAAAGAAAACCTCGCACTCCTGTTTTCCGAGTACGAGGTTTTTTGATTTGTTCATTTACGAAACGGTATTTATCACACAGCCCCTGATCTCTGCGTGATGTTTATATATCGTAGTGTTTCAGGATGTTCTGAAGATAGGCAACATAGTCTTTTTTCAGTTTTTCGGGATAGACAAGCGTCAGATCTCCCCCAAAGCCGCTGAGCCACGAAAAGAACTGTCTGCTCTTTTGTACCTTCACACTACAGCGGAAGTAATTTTCATCCTCATCATGATAAACGCTGATATCCGTACCAAAGCGGTCTGCGATCACGCTTGCCAATTCGTTCTTCACACGCAGCACGATCTCTATCGTTTCACCGCCGTACATGGAAAAGGCGGTATTGGCATATTCTGTGATATTGATCTCTTCAAAGAACCTGCCGCCGTCTCTTTTCTCACCTTCCAGAACGGTAACATCCTTCATTCTGTCAACACGGAAGGTCTTAGAGGAATTAGAGACCGAGTCAAAGCAGATCAGGTAGTAATATTCGTTTTTCCACACCAGCGCATACGGACTCTGGACATATATTTTGTCTTTATGATCGTCACCCTGTCTGTTTTCCGAAACGAGCATACCGCCCGAAAGACCGTAATCCACAACGATTTTCTGATACTTAAAGCTGATCTTTCTGTTTTCGGTGATAGCGGAATAGATCGCATCGATACTGTAGATCACAGAAGAATTATTGCTTTTGATCGCTTTTTCATGGTAGAGCTGACGGTTGAGCAGGTACTCTCCGTCACTGTCTGTCAGCAATCTCAATTTTTTGATAATCCCCTTCGTCTTTTTGGCAGAGATAAATCTTGAAGCGCTGAGTGCATCCACGATCATTTTCAATTCTGCCAACTCTAATTCTTCTTCATCCACACGATAGTGTTCTTTCAGATAATACCCTCTTCGGCTTTTTTCTATATCATAGCCATATTTTATCAGACTTTCTATATAATTGTAAACCGATTTTCGGTCTGCGCTCAGATCATATTTTTCTGACAAAACCCCGATCAGATAATTGGCACTCAGAAATCTATCCTCTTCTGTGTCTGTTTTATGTTTACTGTTTTCTTTTAACTCATCAAGCACATAGAGTATTTTTAGTCTGTTATCTCCTTTGGACATTTTTGCACCTCCAGAATCCTCATTTCTTAATAAATTCATTATACCAAAAAAAAACTGATACATCAAGACAAATATTCCATTTTCTGAAAAAAATACAACAATTTAATATAAATGCTTTTAGTAAGGTATAGGCGGGCGCAGAGCCTGCGCTCCCTTGTGGGGAATCACTGGTATTCTTTCTTCGCACCGCCGCCGCAGGCGGCAAGCCGCCTGCTTTGGGCTTACTTCTTCACGGCATGAAAGTTCTTCATGCTATGAGTTGGCAAAGTACATTCATTGCATATTGTACATTGAAAAAATGGCAGCCGCAATCCCGTCGGCTTTAGACGGTGGGTTAAGGCAATACCGCACAAAGATAGTGCCGCAGATGCGCTGTCAGATTTTTCGTCAGATTGTACAGAAATTCCGAAGGCATACTGACGTATGTCGAGG
>ONYV01000338.1 GCA_900322105.1 uncultured Eubacteriales bacterium
TTATTATGGAAGGCGTAATCAGGGAAACGGATCAGCCGCGCTTTGTGTTGGTGATATAAGCGTTAGCGGTCTGGACGACTGTGATCTTGAGGCTGTTGTCTGCGGTGATGGTAACAGGAATATTGTTCCACTTGCCGTCTTCTCTTTCGGTTCTGAGGATCGCATTTGTGACACCGGGCTTTACAGCGGTGAACTTGAACTTGCAGACGTTGTTCTTATAGTCGAAATCACAGCCGATCTTTACATTCAGGCTGTCGGCGGTGTATGTCCAGTCGTTGCCCCTGATCGGGAGCGTAAAGGGATTGCCTGCGTTTGTGACGATGACAGTACCTTTTGCGGCAGGTGTTTCGGTCTTTTTGGTTTCGGTTTCTGTCTTCTTGGTCTCGGAAGATGTTGTTTTAGCAGGTGTTTCGGTGTAGGACTTTTCGGTGATGTAAGCATTGTCGGTCTGAACGATCGTCATCAGCAAGTTGCTGTCTGCCGTGATGCGTACAGGTGTGTTTGTCCATTTGCCGTCAGTGTTCTGCGTTTTCAGAACGACATTGACAACGCCTGCTTTGAGAGCAGTAAATTTGAAGTTGCACATATTATTCTTATAATCATAATCGCAGGTGACCTTGACGTTCAGGCTGTCTGCAAAATATGTCCAGTCTTCGCCCTTCATCGGCATCACAAAGGTGTTGTCATAGGTCTTTGCAATGATCATCACAGACTTGCTTGTCTGTGACTGAGATGTGCTGACGGAAGCAGCGGATGCGCTGACGATAGCAGCGGTGGTAACAGCAGATACAGCGCAAACGGCTGCGAGTACGGCGGCGATAGCTTTTGTTTTGATTGTCTTTTTCATAGTAATAATCTCCTTTTTATTGGGCTTTGCCCGTTTATTTATTTATCTGTTTGTCCTAACAGTTATTTACGTAAGCACGTAACCTGTTGTGCCTATAATATATCATGTCGTCCTGCATAAGTCAATACTTTTTCGTGAGTTTTTTGACTACAGTTTTGTCATTATGATAACAATTTCTGATACCGAAGTTTTGCTGTGCGTGACAACTTGCACAGCAAAACGACCTGTTGAAACGACCGGCTGAAAATGAGAAATGAGTGTGCCTTGCAAGTTCATAGCATGAAGAAGTTCCATGACATGAGAAAGTAAGCCCAAAGCAGGCTTTTATAGCCTGCGGCGGCGATACGAAGAAAGAATACCGATGATTCCCCACAGGGGAGCGGCAGCTTGCCGCGTGCAATGTGCAATGAGTGTGCCTTGCAGGTTCATAGCATGAAGAAGTTCCATGACATGAGAAAGTAAGCCCAAAGCAGGCTTTTATAGCCTGCTTTGGCGATACGGCGATACGAAGAAAGAATACCAGTGATTCCCCACAGGGGAGCGCAGGCTCTGCGGGGGGGTGGACAAATGGGTAGGAGATGTTGTATAATAGGGGTAATCTATTTGATTGAAAGGATGAAGAAAAATGAATAAGCTATTGGAACTTTTGAGCAGGAATGCAGACTTTACCACAGCACAGTTGGCGGCCATGCTGGGACAGACGGAGGAAGAAGTCATCAGCCGGATAAAAGAGTATAAGGAAAAAGGGATCATCAAGGGAACGACTACGCTCATCAACTGGGATAAGGTGCCGGATGCAGGTGTGATGGCGCTGATCGAACTGAAAGTAACGCCAAAGCCCGAAACAGGCTTTGATGATATCGCAAAGGTCGTTATGTCCTATGATATTGTCATGTCCTATGATAACGTAGAAAGCGTTTATCTTGCGGCATCTTCACGATATGACCTCATCGCAATGGTTAAGGGCAGCACCATTCAGGAGATCGCCGAATTTGTATCAAAGCGGCTTTCTACTCTCGATAACGTCATCGGAACGGCTACCAGCTTTGTGCTGACACATTATAAAAGCGGCGGCGTATCGTTCTGTGACAGTGAAGAAGATGATGAGCAAAGGAGTCTTATACTGTGATAGATTATTCAAAATTGATGAACAACAGACTGATGAGTCTGAAGCCTTCGGGCATCCGCCGCTTTTTTGATATTGCTAACGAGATGGATCATGTGATCTCTCTGAGCATCGGAGAGCCTGATTTTACAACGCCCTGGCACGTGCGTCAGGAAGGTATCGAAACCCTGCGCAAGGGTCATACGTGGTATTCGCCCAACAGAGGCTTTGAGGAACTGAGAAAACAGATCTGCAATTACTATGCAAGACGCTTCAATGTAGAATATGATCCCGATACAGAGGTGCTGGTGACGGTCGGCGGATCGGAAGCGATCGACCTTTGTATTCGCGCTGTCGTGGAAACGGGAGATGAGGTGCTCATTCCTCAGCCTGCTTTTGTCTGTTATGAACCTATGACAGTCATGGCAGGAGGTACACCTGTTATCATTGAAACAAAATCCGAAAACGGATTCCGTCTGACTGCCGAAGAGCTTAAAGCGGCGATCACTCCGAAAACCAAGCTGCTGATCCTGCCGTTCCCGAATAACCCGACAGGCGCTGTCATGAGACGGGAACACCTTGAAGAGATCGCAAAGGTGCTGGAGGGTACCAATATCTTAGTGCTTTCGGACGAAATTTACGGTGAACTGACTTACGGCAAGGAACGTCACGTTTCTTTTGCCGATATCGGCAGTATGAAAGAACGCACTATCGTTGTCAGCGGCTTTTCAAAAGCATACGCCATGACAGGATGGCGGCTTGGCTATGCGCTGGGTCCCGAAGAAGTGATCTCTCAGATGCTCAAGCTCCATCAGTATGCGATCATGAGCGCGCCTACGACCGCTCAGTATGCTGCGATCGAAGCGCTCAAGCATGGCGATAATGATATCGAGCATATGAGAGAAGAATATGATATGCGCCGCCGTCTGATCGTGGACGAATTTTGTCGGATGGGTCTGACTTGCTTTGAACCGGAGGGCGCATTCTATGTTTTCCCCAGCATTCAGATTTCCGGCATGAGCTCAGAGGATTTCTGCGAAAAGCTGATCTATGCCCAGAGAGTGGCGATCGTGCCGGGTACTGCTTTCGGAGACTGCGGAGAGGGCTTTGCAAGAGTGTCCTACTCTTATTCGCTCAAGCATATTCAGGAAGCGCTGACAAGGATC
>ONYV01000323.1 GCA_900322105.1 uncultured Eubacteriales bacterium
TCCTGCAACTGTCACCAGTTTTCTTCCTCTTGCCGTTCCCGTTATCACTCTCATATCCTCACATCCCCTACCATCATATTGTGAAGTACTGACCGCCTATATAGGCGAAAGCTTCCTTTCATCCGCCCAACCTTGTAAAGGATCTCATTTTACGAACATCCGTTTTCGAGACTATGTTTTTTTATGAAGCAACCCCTTCCCGTACTCCCTACGGTACTGCTGTCTTACGAACAACTTCTGGAAACCTTATGTATGTATTTTAGCACCATATCTTGATGCGGTCAAGGGAAACGTCAGCTCTAAAAATGTACCAACTTTCAATCCACGAGAAAGTTAGCCCAAAGCAAGCCTTTCGGCTTGCGACGGCGATGCGAAGAGAGAACACCAGTGATTCCCCACAGGGGGGCGCAGGCTCTGCGCTATTCTTCGGGGTGGAAGTGGCGGTAGATGGCTTCGGCGGCAGGGCGGTTCATTTTGTCTGCCTGAAGAAGTTCTTCGACATCGGCTTCTTTGATGCGCCTGATGGTCTTGAAATAGGAGAGCAAAGACTTTGCCCGTTCGGTACCGACGCCTTCGATCTCTGTCAGGGTGGATGAGATAGTGTGTTTTTTGCGTGACGCCCTGTGATAACCAATGGCAAAGCGGTGTACCTCGTCCTGTATGGAAGACACGAGCGTAAATGCCTGACGTTTTGAGGTGATCGAAATTTCCTGTCCTTCGTCCGTGATCGCACGGGTGCGGTGGCTGCCGTCCTTCACCATGCCGAACAAGGGGATATCCAGTCCGAAACGCTTTAGCACAGGACGTACTGCGGCGACTTGTCCCTTGCCGCCGTCGAGCAGTATCAGGTCGGGCAGTCTGCCAAAGCCCTCGCCTGTATCCTTCAGCTTGAAATATTCTTCAAACCGTCTTGTCAGCACTTCGTGCATAGACGCATAGTCATCCTGTCCGACAAAGCCCTTGATCGCAAATTTTCGGTAGGCGCTTTTCAGCGGTCTGCCGCTGCGAAACACGACCATACCCGCCACGTTTTCACTGCCCATCAGGTTCGAGATATCGTAGGATTCAATATATTCGGGCGGCGCAGACAGTCCCAAAAGGGACGCTAATTCATCCAGCGCAGACAGTTCGTGTCCCAGATGACCGTGACTTTGTGCTAATTTTTCGGCGGCATTCCGGCGGCACATCGAAAGGATCTTTTGCTGTTCGCCCTTTTGCGGATAGATAAATTTGACGGTCTTGCCCCGTTTTTGTGAAAGCCATTCCAGCAGCAGCGCTTCATCCTCAGGGGTTTCGTCCAGTGCGATCACGGGGGGGATATTCTGCCGCATGGTATAATATTGCTTGAGAAATTCCGCACGGGCAGACGCACCGTCCGATCCTTTTCCAAAATCCTTGATCAGAAAGTCCTCTTTATCATACAGCCGCCCGTCATGAAAGCGCAGCACCGCAAAAGCGGCGTCTTCACCCTCTGTCATCATACAAACGGCGTCCTGTTCGGGCAGTCGGGCGGCAACGACCTGTTGTTTTTCGTTCAGTTTTTTAACAGCGCCGATCCTGTCACGCAGTCTTGCCGCAAGCTCAAAATCCATCCGTTCGGCGGCTTCGTTCATCTGCCGTGTCATAAGCCTGATTGCTTGTGCATCGCCGTTTTTGAGAAAATCGATCGCACTGTTCACTCTTTCGCTGTAATTTTTCAGCGACACTTTGCCGCTGCACGGCGCACAGCACTGTTTGATGTAATAGTTCAGGCACGGTCTGCCTTTGCCGCAGTCACGGGGAAAAGACTTATTGCAGCTTGGCAGTCCGAAGATCTTCAAGGCGCTGTCCGCCGCATTTTTGGCATACCATGCGCTCATATACGGACCGAGATATTCTGCGCCGTCATCGTTTTTCTGCATCGTAAAGCTGACCTTCCGCCATTCGTCATTTGAGATGCGGATATAGCTGTAGCCCTTATCGTCTTTGAGCAGGATATTATATTTCGGCTTGTGCTGTTTGATCAGGCTGCATTCCAGCACCAGCGCTTCAAATTCACT
>ONYV01000322.1 GCA_900322105.1 uncultured Eubacteriales bacterium
GAAATTGCTTTTAAGAATGCGTTTAAAAAAGTAGACGAAGAATTAAAATTTTTCGATAGTGAATATATAGGCACAACAGCGACTTTGATTTTGATAAAAGATAATAAAATTTATTGCGCAAATGTCGGCGATACTAAAGCGTATATTATATATGATAAAACATATAAACAAATAAGTAACGATCATAAATGCACTAATGAAGATGAAAGAAAAAGGAGTATTAGCCGTTGTCTCTGGTTTTTCAGGGGCAGGCAAGGGAACGATCGTTTCGAAACTGATTAACAATTATGACGGATATGCTCTGTCGATTTCAGCCACGACGCGTGCTCCAAGAGAGGGAGAGGTAGACGGTGTTCACTACTTCTACAAAGAACATGAAGAGTTCGAGAAGATGATCGAGCAGGATGAGTTGTATGAATATGCCCGCTACCTGGATAATTACTACGGAACGCCTAAGGCATTTGTCAGGGAACAGATCGCTGCGGGCAAAGATGTCATTCTGGAAATCGACGTGCAGGGTGCACTGCAGATCAAAAAGAAATATCCCGGCGTTCTTCTGGTTTTCGTGACGCCGCCGTCTATCGAAGAACTCAGCAGACGCCTGCGCGGCAGAGGAACCGAAACAGAAGAACAGATCCAGGGAAGACTGGACAGAGCTCGTGACGAAGCTGTTTATATGGATGAGTATGATTTTATCCTGATTGTAGAAGATCCTGAAACAGGCACCAGGAAACTTCATGATCTGATCCAGGCAGTTCATTGCAGACCGAGCATGAAAAAAGCATTTATCAGCGACATAAGAGCGCAGTTAGATACAGAAAGAGGTGAATGAGTATGATGCATCCTTCTTATTCAGAGTTGATGGATATTATCAACCAGGAATCAGAATCCGAAGAGAATCAGGTTGTTAACAGCCGTTATGCTGTCGTTATGGCAACTGCAAAGAGAGCCCGCGAGATCGTGAACGGGCAGCCGGCTGCTGTTGATATGCAGGAGGGCGATAAGCCGCTTTCGGTCGCAGTCGAGGAGATCGAAGAGGGCAAAATGAAGATCGTTAAAAACGAAGAATGAGGCTTTATTTCATATCTCTCGGATGCGACAAAAACCTCGTTGATTCCAAGAGATTGATCCGTGTTTTTTCGGAGCATGGCCATACGGTCGTCGATGATGTCAAATCGGCAGATGCTGCCATTATCAATACATGCTGTTTTATTCAGAGCGCTACGGAAGAAAGCATAGCTGCCGTTCTTGAGATGGCTGCGGAAAAAGAAGCCGGCAATCTGAAAGCTGTTGTTGTGGCAGGCTGTATGGCAGAAAGATACCGTGACCAGATTCATGACGAATTACCGGAAGTAGATGCGTTGATCGACACACATTCGATCGAGGATGCGGCACGTATACTTGAGGAGATCGAGTCGCTGGATGGTCTGGATCAAGATAATCAAAGCAGAGTTCCCGCAGCAGCGATCCTGACACCGGGGTATTACGGATATCTCAAAATTGCTGACGGTTGCGACAAACACTGCACCTACTGTGTGATACCATCTATCCGCGGTTCATACAAAAGTGTACCGATCGATGAGCTGATCGAAGAAGCGCATGAAATGGCCGCTGACGGCGTGAGAGAACTGATCCTTGTGGCGCAGGAAACAACACTTTACGGTCAGGATCTGTACGGCAGTAAAAAGCTTCCTGAATTACTTGAAAAGCTTTGCGCTATCGAAGGTATTGAATGGATCAGGCTGCTTTACTGTTATCCGGAAGAGATCACGGATGAGCTGATCGCATGCATGGCGGCACATCCGAAGGTCTGTCATTATATTGATATGCCGATTCAGCACACAAATGACCGTGTCCTGCATCAGATGGGCCGCAGAACAAATCAAAAGCAGATTCGGGACATTGTACGCAAACTGCGTACTGCTATGCCCGATATTGCGATCCGCACAACTTTTATCAGCGGTTTTCCGTCCGAGACGGAGGACGAACACGCGGAAAACTGTCGTTTTATCCGCGAGATGCAGTTTGATCGTGTCGGGATCTTCACCTA
>ONYV01000321.1 GCA_900322105.1 uncultured Eubacteriales bacterium
ATGATCCGTTATGACAACGTCAATGCCAAGCTGTCCTGCATAATAGATCTCATCAATGGCAGAAATGCCGTTATCTACTGTGACGATCAGGTCGATCTGCTGCTCGTGAAGATAGTCGACCGCCTTTTTATTCATGCCATATCCCTCTGTATTTCTGTCGGGGATATAAAACATTACATTAGCAAAAACCGATTCAAGATAGGAGTAGAGCAGTGCTGTGGAGGTTACTCCGTCACAGTCATAGTCCCCGTAGACGCATATCTTTTGTCCGTTCGTTACGGCTGTTTTGATGCGGTCTACTGCCTTATCCATATCTTTGATCGTGAATGGATCGGGCAGCTCACCGCTTTTATCAAAAAACTGCTCGATCTGCTGCTGCTCTGTGATCCCGCGAATGGCAAGGAGCATTGCGCTGAACCACGGAATACCATATTTTCGCATGATTTCACGAGCTTTTTCTTTATCTAACTCTGAGATCTGCCACTTTTTCACTTTCGCACCGCCTTTTCCATTTCCGTTTCTAAATATCATACCATTTTTTTTAGAACTATTCAATATTTTTTCGGGAGTTTTATTCGTTTCTGAAACGATTTCTGCGATTTGCTTCACCACGTTCATTCTTTCGTCATCATAACAACAAACAAATGTGATATATCCTGCTGCAGAAAGGTGTTCTGATTTGTCGAATAATGATAGAAATCATCTTTTGACGGTATGATATCTTTACCCTTCTGTGCATTGAAGAACCTTGCTTTTTATGATATAATCTTAACGTCTACATTTATTTCAGGAGGTTTTTTATATGAGATCATATACAGTAAAAGCGATACTTGCTGTTTTAGCGGCATCTGCTTTGATTGCCTGCAGTGCTTGTCAGAATGCAGGCAGCAGCAACAGTACACCTGCGCAGGACAGTGTTGCTTCCTCTGCCGGAGAGAGTGCATCCGCAAGCGACAACACGAATACCGAAACAGATGAATCCTCTGAGGAGGAGCAATCTTCCGAAGATGCCAAGAATACGTCTTCCGATCCTACGGATGAAAAAGAACAAGGTGATATTCCTGCTTTGAAGGATGATGACGGCAAGGACGTCGGCGGATTCTATAACGACAGCGGTATTCTAATCTATAACCGCACTGCTTATGAAATGTTCTATGGCAATGAGTCTTTGGCTAAAGACTATGCAGACGCTATGTCAAAAATCAAAAATGCACTCGGTGACGGTGTAAAGGTCTATAACGTGCTGGTTCCGACTCACTGCGGCATTACGCTGCCTGAAAGATTCTATGATGAATATGGTATTTCCAATCAGAAGGAATATATTGATACAATCATCAGCAACTATACCGCCGATATCATCGGCATCAATACTTTTGATACCATCGCTCACCACAGGGATGAATATCTCTATTTCAATACCGATCATCACTGGACAGGTCTGGGCGCATATTATGCTTACAAGGATTTCTGCAAGGCTGCAGGCGTTGACTACCTCAAACTCTCTGATCTGGAAGAAGGCACGATCGACGGTTATTATGGCAGTCTGAGCTATTATGTTGATGAATCACTGATCGATCCCGACACGGTTCACTACTATACGATGGATGCCGACACCGTTACAACTCTCTACGACGAAAATGCTTCTGACCCACAGTCTACCCGTCTGTTCCACACTTATGCAGAAGGCTCCAATGCTTACGGCGTATTCCTCGGCGGTGACAATGCGCTGATGGTTTGCAAGAATCATGACGGCAACGGTAAAAAAATCGCAGTTGTCAAGGAATCATACGGTAATGCTTTTTGTCCCTTTATTGCTCTCACTTACAGCGAAACTCACATGATGGATTTCCGTTACCTTGAATTTGACTTTGTTCAGTACCTCAAAGACCACGAGATCGATGAAGTTATTTTCATCAACAACGCGATGGCTTCTGCAACCGGTCCTCGTGTGGATGAGCTGAATGCCCTTATCAGCTGAGCAGGTTCATTCTGATTTTTGTTTATAAAATACACCAAGTCCCGATATGTCGATATTTTGTCACATATCGGGA
>ONYV01000318.1 GCA_900322105.1 uncultured Eubacteriales bacterium
TGAGAAGACTGAAAGAAGGCGTTCGCCAGACAGATCTCAGCGAGCTAATCAACAAAGCACAGGACACAAAATACGGCAGACTCATTTCTACGCAGGTACTCCGCACGATGGCAAAGGCAAGATATGACGACAAGCCTTTGGGACATTTCGGCTTGTCCCTGCAGGATTACTGCCACTTCACTTCTCCGATCCGCCGCTATCCCGATACCTCCATTCACCGTATCCTGACCGACCTGATCAGCGGCATCCCGATCGATGAGATACAAAAACACTATGAAGCATTTGCAAAGGAATCTGCGCGCATTTCCTCTGACAGAGAACTGAGAGCGATGAGAGCAGAAAGAGATGCGGAAAAATGCTACGCTGCCGAATACATGACATCCCATATCGGAGAAGAGTATGACGGCATTGTGTCAGGCATTACAAACAAAGGACTGTTCATCAGCATTCCCAGCGGTATCGAAGGTTTTGTCAGTCTGGTGGATGATGCGCACGCCTTTTTTGAATATGACGGCATAGCAAGGACGACAGACCGCAGAAACGGCACAAGCTATTCGATCGGTGATGCTGTCAGGGTCAAGGTACAGAGCGCATCTGTTCCGCTCGGAGAGATCGACTTTTCGCTTGTGCCTGTTCGAGCAGAAGAAACGGATGAGCAAAAGTGACTGCCGATCCTGTCAAACGGTCTTGCCTAAAATAGCTAAACAGGAGATTCAGTGATTATGCATAAAGACAAAATTTCTGCGCCTGTGATCAAACGACTCCCAAGATACTACCGTTTTTTGGGAGAGCTGTTAGAGAATGGCTGCAAAAAAATATCATCCAGAGAGCTTTCTGATAAAATGGGGCTGACGGCTTCACAGATACGGCAGGATCTGAACTGCTTTGGTGAGTTCGGACAGCAGGGCTACGGCTATCCTGTCGAGAGTCTTCACCATGAGATCGGGAGCATTCTCGGTTTGTCACACAGATATAAAGCGATCCTCATCGGCGCAGGCAATCTTGGCAAGGCGGTCGCCGTACACATCAGCTTTGCATCCCGCGGCTTTCAGCTTGTGGGCATTTTTGACAACGACCCCGACAAGATCGGCGGAACGATCCACGATATCCCGATCAAAGATACATCAGAATTGGAGCAGTTTTGTCAGGAACATCTTGTGAATGTAGCGATCCTGTGCGTCCCGAAGGAAGCTGCGCCCGACATTGCCGAACAGCTCTACCGCATCGGTATCCGCAGCTTCTGGAATTTCAGCCACTACGACCTCTCCGTACATTATCAGGATATCATCGTAGAAAACGTTCATCTCAACGACAGCCTGATGGTGCTTTGCTACAAGATCTCCAACAACGAGACCGCTTCCGATGGGAACTGAACCGATCCTCATGCAGCATATGCATGGGGATTTTTTGTATGAGTCAGACATCCTTTGCATATACATTAAGACAACACCACACAGAGATTGTGCGTCAGATTTCGAGCATAATTTTTCGTCAGATTGACAAAATCGACGCAGAAATACTGACGTATTTCAAGGAAATTGTAACGAAAGTGACGGAAAATTTGCCGAAAGATGGCGTGCAAAGCCGACAGGCGGTCTTTGTGCGGTGTTGCCTTAAAAAACAAACGGAGGAATGTGCTTTGACGGGATGGGAATGGGGAATGCTGATCGGCGGTGCGGTGCTGGTCTTGGTCATTTTGCGAAGGATCGCAGGGGAAAAGCATCCGCTCAGAGGAGCGATCGTGTCATCACTGGTCGGCATCAGCACACTGACGGTCATCAATGTTTGTTCGTCTTTCACGGGTGTTTGGATGCCTGTCAGCAGATTGTCGGTTGCCGCTTCTGCACTGTTGGGTGTGCCGGGTGTCACTGCCATGCTGTTTTTGCAGCTCATGCTGTAAGATGATCGGAAACACAGGTTTTAGTTCATGGGTTGGATAAGTCATGCGGTTGACAGAAAAGAAAAAATCTGCTATATTGTTACAGAAATGAATATAGTGCCTTGTGCGGTGCGAAAGCCTGAGAAAAGCTCGAGGGTCGGTAGATAATCGGGAATTC
>ONYV01000316.1 GCA_900322105.1 uncultured Eubacteriales bacterium
TTTCAATGGGAAATATTTTCTACCTGTTCAATTTCAGCTATATCGGCATTTCCATTTCACTGGGGGTATTTTTGTATCTCAGAAATTATCGGTATGCCCGCAGGATCACCCAGCTTTTGGTGGGACTTTATATGCTCGTCTATTTAGGTCTGATCTGCAATGAGAATATGCAGATCGAAGGCTTCTGGTACTATCTGTTTACGGGAGTGTTTGAAGCCGCTGTGATCCACTATGCAGTCGCAAAGATCTTCGGTCCGCTGATCTTTGGCAGAGGATGGTGCGGATATGCGTGCTGGACGGCGATGGTGCTTGATTTTCTGCCATACAAAACGCCTTGTCAGAAAAGAAAGAAGATCGGCTGGATCAGATATATCACCTTTGCTCTTTCATTTCTGTTTATCGCGGCGCTGTTTCTGGCTCATGTCGGAAACATAGAACAGATCATGTTCTGGAGCTTTATCATAGGCAACATTCTTTATTACGCTGTCGGGATCATCCTTGCATTTGTCTGCAAGGACAATCGGGCTTTTTGTAAATACATCTGCCCGATCACCGTTTTCCTGAAGCCGATGAGTTACTTTGCCCTGTTCAGAGTCAAGTGCGACAAAAGCAAATGCATTTCCTGCGGCAAATGTAAAAAGGTATGTCCGATGGATGTTGATATGACAGACAATTCCAGAAAACGCAAAAACGGCACGGAATGTATCCTCTGCTTTGAATGTACAAAAGTGTGTCCGAAAAAAGCGCTGTAGCTCTTCTCCTGCCGTGTTTTCATAACGATCATACAGTTTTACGACAATAATAGAAGAAAAGAAAACCGCACAACGCTCATGCCGCCATCAGGTGATGATATACAGTGGCATGAGCTGTTTTTCTATACAGTTATTTCGGAAAGGATGATAACTCATGTTGGATTTCACAATTGAACAGGTCGTCACTGATCGTTTTTCGATGGAGTACATTCACTTTGGAACAGGCAAAACGCCGATGGTCGTGCTGCCGGGGTTGGGTGTGAAAAGCGTGATCGAGTCTGCGCCTGCTGTTGTTTCTCATTACAGAAAGTTCAAAAGCGACTTTTCGGTCTATGTGCCGGAAAGACGCTCAGAGATACCGCCGCATTATGATAACACACAAATGGCAAAGGATACGGCGCAGGCTTTGAAAGCGCTGGGACTTCATCATGTCTGCCTGTTCGGTGTTTCTCAGGGCGGTATGATCGCAATGCTGGTGACATCAGCTTTCCCAGAACTTGTATCGTGTCTGTCGCTCTGCTCTACCGCTATGACCATGAACGATGAGCGTTTCCGCGTGATCAGAAACTGGATCAGGCTTGCTGAACACAAGGACAAGGAAGGACTGTTTCTTTCCTTTGGCAAAAACATCTATCCTGCGCCCTTTTTTGAGCAGAACCGTCAGGCATTTATCGAGATCTCCAAGACCGTGACAGACAAGGAACTGAACCGTTTCGTTCAGCTTGCAAAAGCGATAGAAGGTTCGGACGCATCTTCCGTGATCGGAAACATCCGCTGTCCTGTGCAGCTTTCGTTCGATGAAAATGATACCGTTCTCGGCAAAGACCCTGCATCAGAGATGAGAGCGCATTTCAGCACGCTGCCGCAGTTTGAGGAACGGCGCTTCAACGGATACGGTCATGCGCTTTATGACACCTGCCCCGACTTTTTGGACTGGCTGTACCGCTTTTTCATGCGGATGAAAGCATCCTGACGCTTTCCAAACTGTTCCTTTTCGGAAATAAGCAACTGTTTTTGAAAATGAGTGGCTTATGTAACAAATATAGATAAATTGACCGATGAAATCTTATTGTTAGATATGTATAATAGACTACCTTGGAAACTTCCGAAGCACCGCACTTCTCCGGTTTCCGAGGTAGTTTAATGCGTTCTAAACTCATCCTTGCAAACTCATCCATCTGCTGATACTGTAATTTAGCGTTGATGAGGTCAAGCTCTTTTTGCCGCTTCTCGTCTTCCTGTTCCTGCCTGCGTTTCTGCATCACCGCATCAATGGCGGCGATCTGTTTGTCGGCGTTTTCCTGCGCCGCTTTGGATTCCGC
>ONYV01000332.1 GCA_900322105.1 uncultured Eubacteriales bacterium
TTTTTCGCAGAGCGGCTGCGCCTTTCATGCCCTTGAGATACCATGCGGCGTGTTTGCGGGCTTCTCTCATGGCGAGCGCCTCGCCTTTATATTCGCACATTATCCGAATGTGCCGCAGCATGACGGTGATCTTTTCGGCTGCCGAAACAGGAAGTGACGGCCTGTCAAACCCGATCAGTCGGTTGATCTCGGAAAATATCCACGGATCGCCAAGCGCACCTCTGCCGATCATCACCAGATCACAGCCTGTTTGTTCCATCATTTTCGCAGCCGATCCTGCGCTTGTGATGTCGCCGTTTCCGATCACAGGGATGTGTACCGCTTTTTTAACTTGTCGGATGATCTCCCAATCGGCGGAGGGCATATACTGCTGTTCTCTTGTTCTGCCGTGTACAGCAACAGCGTCTGCGCCGGATGCTTCACAGATCTCGGCGACGTTAACGGCATTGACGGAGTTTTTGTCCCAGCCCTTTCTGATCTTGACGGTAACAGGCACAGGGACGGCTTTTTTCACTGCCGAAACCAGTTTTCCGCACAGTTCGGGGTCTTTCATCAGCGCCGAGCCGCAGCCGTTATTGACGATCTTCGGCGCAGGACAGCCCATATTGATATCTATAATATCGGGATGATACTCCATAGCGATCTTTGCGGCTTCTGCCATCACGTCAGGTTCATTTCCGAAAAGCTGTACTGCCGCAGGACGTTCTTTGTCAGACAACACCAACAGTTCTCTGGACTTTTCACTCTGATAGACCAGTCCTTTTGCGCTGACCATTTCGCCCATGACATACGCTGCCCCGAAATCCACGCAAAGCTCACGAAAAGCCCTGTCCGTCACCCCTGCCATTGGCGCAAGAGCAGCAAAGCCGCGGATCTCAACATTTCCGATCTTCATACAATTCACCTTCATTTTCAACTGTCCGTTATTAGACTTCCTCGGAAACTTCCGAAGCACCGTCTTACTTGTGTCTTCTGCGCCGGGCTTTGTGTCTCTCCCTTGCATGACACCAAGCAGTGCTGCACTCGAGACGCTTTTTCCGGCACAAAATATCCTGCGTAATACGGCACTTCTGAGCGCCGTTTTGAGTGAGAAGAGCGATCTCAGATTCTTCAAAGCCGCCTTCGGGTCCTGTGAAAATGGCAAGAGAGCGGCAAGACTCTGCAACAGCGGTACGAAGGGGAACGCCGCCGCCTTCATAGAATACAACAGCAGTCTCGAAAGACGAAAGGGAGAGGACGGCTGTTTTCAGATCGACTGTTTCCGAAACGATGGGTATGATAGCGCGTCTGGACTGCATGGCAGCTTGTTCAGCGATCTTCTGATAGCGGACACGCTTTTTTTCGGCAGCTTTTGCGTCGGGTCGGGAAATACAGCGTGAGGTCAGCACAGGAACGACAGCATGAACGCCAAGTTCAACGGATTTTTGTATCACGCTTTCCATTTTGTCGCCTTTGGTGAGGGAAGCATAGAGTGTGACGCTGATCGATGGCTCATGCAGACATTCTTCTGCGGAAATCTCATGCACCAACACGCCCTCAGGTGTGATGCGTTCGATCATACAAAGATGTTCAATTTTATTGTTGTCGCAAAGTGTCAGCAGTTCGCCGACAGATTTTCGCAGCGCTTTTGTAATGTGCTGAGCATCCTCCCCTGTCATCAAGTGATACTCATCTACCCTTTCAGTAAAAAACCAATCCATATCATCTCTCCTGTGGCGGCAAGCTGCCGCTCCCTTGTAGGGAATCATCGGTGTCATACCTCTATTTCGCCGTCGCAGGCTATAAAAGCCTGCTTTGGGCTTACATTTACAGACCTGTTGCCTTAACCTGCAAGATATTTCTAAAAGTGTGCCGCCTTTCAATCCCCGGAACAGTAAGCCCAAAGCAAGCCGTCAGGCTTGCAACGTACATTAGATTTCCTCGGAGACTTCCGAAGCACCGTCTTACTTGTCTCTTCTGCGTAATACGGCACTTCTCCGGTTCCCGAGGAAGTCTATTATGCATCAATTGTCAACAGGCGCTGACTGCTGCTGACGCATGGTGCGTTTGAGCAGGATCTTCCTGAGCTTTTGCAGGCGCAGGCGGTTGTATCGCTGTATGACGATAAACGGCAGATTGCCCAGGATCAGCAGTATTGACAGAATGATCCCCACAGGCAGGCTGTTGAGGACGAGCAGAACAAAGGTGAACGTACAGTTCATGCTGTGATTCCATTCGCCCCGACAGGTTTCTAAAATGAACCGATCGAGATATTCGATCGAAACATTATTATCAAGATGTTCTTTTGAAAAGCCGCCTTTTCCCACATATTGCGGCAAAAAGTCTTTCCAGCGGTTGATCTTCAGCACATCGGAATAAAATTTCCCGTCCTTTTCCCATTTACGAGGTCGATAGATCTTCTTGTTCGAGTCAAAAGCGGTGGTTTTTCTGAACACACACCAATACAGCATAGCGATGTGCCAGACCGTACCGAGGAAAATATTGATGATGAGCACTTTCAGAAAAGGCTGGTCACTAAGCATTCCGATTCCTCCTTATTGATGACCCGAATATGGCTGAAAACAGCCCAAACCTCCAAAACACAATAATAACAATTATAAATAAATTATACACTTTTTATTGCCCTTTTGCAAGACTTGTCGGGGGAACTTTCAGGGTTTTTGAATAGACTTCCTCGGAAACTTCCGAAGCACCGTCTTACTTGTCTCTTTTGCACCGACCGAGCCGACAGGCGAGACAAGCCCTTCAAAAAACCTTTTGCCTTGAGGCAACACCGCACAAAGACCGCCTTGCGGCTTAGCGCCACATCTGCTTGCATATTTTCCGCCATCTTGCACAAAAATCCCTCGACATACGTCAGTATG
>ONYV01000315.1 GCA_900322105.1 uncultured Eubacteriales bacterium
TGACGAGGGCGTATATGAGGCAATCTCACTTGAAAACTGCGTCAACGGCAGACGTGTTCTCGGCGGTCCTGCGGGCGATAATGTCCGCGCGCAGGCAAAGAGAGTGCAGGAACTTCTGAAAGACTGATGATACAGTCGGAATACGATTCTTTTAGAAATGATAATGAGGGATAGAAAATGAAAATAAAAGCAGGAATCATCGGCGCAACAGGCTATGCGGGAGCAGAACTTGTCCGCATCTTGCTGACGCACCCCGAAGCAGAGATCGCTGCGATCAGCTCGGTCAGCTTTGAAGGAAAGAAACTCAGTGAAGTGTATCCGTCCTATAAGAGCCTTTGCGATATGGAATGCGGAACGCAGGATGAAGTCGTGGAAAAAAGCGACGTGATCTTTGCCGCTCTGCCGCATGGATTGTCACAGGAATTAGCTGCGCAGTGCGACAAGGCAGGCAAAGCGTTTATCGACCTTGGAGCAGACTTCCGTCTGGAATCCGAAGATGAATATAAAGAATGGTACGGCTGTGAGTTTCTGGATCATGACCTGCATCAGCGTTCGGTCTACGGTCTGCCTGAACTCTTCCGTGACAACATCAAAGGCAAGAAGATTATCGCAAACCCCGGATGCTACACCACAGGCGCACCGCTTGCGCTGGCACCTGCTGTCAAGGGAGGTCTTGTCAGCACAGACGGCATTATCATAGACTCAAAGTCGGGTGTGACAGGAGCAGGCAGAAAACCAAATCAGGGCAATCATTACCCCGAACTCAACGAGGGCTTTCATGCCTATAAAGTTGCCAATCACCGCCATACGCCTGAGATCGAACAGACGCTTTCCAAACTCTCGGGCAAAAAAGTAACCATCACCTTTGTACCGCATCTTCTGCCTGTCAACAGAGGTATCATCTCTACCTGCTATGCGCGCATCAAAGACGGCGTGACTTTTGAGCAGATCAGAGCGGCTTACGAAGCGTTTTACAAGGACGAGTTCTTTGTCAGACTTCTTCCCGACGGCGCAAATGCCGATATCCATAATATCAAATACTCCAATTTCTGCGATATTTCACTTCACTTTGATCGGCGCACCAACACACTTGTTGCGATCTCTGCCATCGACAATATGGTGAAGGGCGCAGCAGGTCAGGCGATCCAGAATATGAACATCATTTTCGGTCTTCCCGAAACCACAGGATTGATGATCGTTCCGCCTGCTTTCTGATATATAATGAAAAGACAAAAAGGAGAATGAAGGATGAACTATACATATATTGAGGGTTCTGTCACATCCGCCAAGGGCTTTACAGCGTCAGGTGTTCACTGCGGCATCAGAAAGAATAAGTCCAAAAGGGATCTTGCGCTCATCTTCTGCGAGAAGAAATGTACAGCGGCGGCGGTATATACGACCAATCTTGTGAAAAGTTCACCGATCACCGTGACGAAACAGAACCTTGCAAACGGCTTTGCGCAGGCGGTTATCTGCAACAGCGGCAACGCCAATACCTGTAATGCCGACGGCATGGAAAAGGCGGCGGAAATGTGCCGTCTGACAGCAGAGGAACTCGGCATCAGCGCAGATGATGTGATCGTCGGCTCTACGGGCGTGATCGGACAGGTGCTGCCGATCGAACCGATCAGGGACAGTATGAAACAGATTGTCAGTGAGCTTTCCAAGGACGGTGCGCCGAACGCTGCGGAAGCGATTATGACGACCGATACCGTACCGAAGGAAGTTGCCGTACAAACCACCATCGCAGGCAAAACCGTCACCATCGGCGGTATCTCCAAAGGCAGCGGCATGATCCACCCGAATATGGCGACCATGCTGTGCTTTGTGACGACAGACGCAGCCATCTCTGCCGAAATGCTGCAAAAAGCCGTCAAGGACGCAGCCGACAAGACTTTCAATATGATCAGCATTGACGGCGATACTTCTACAAACGATATGCTTTCCGTTATGGCATCGGGTCTTGCGGAAAATCCTGAGATCACCGAAGAAAACGAGGACTATGCGCTGTTTTCGGAAGCGCTCACGGGAGTCTGCAAAGGTCTTGCCAGAATGATGGCAAAGGACGGCGAAGG
>ONYV01000314.1 GCA_900322105.1 uncultured Eubacteriales bacterium
GCACAGTACCTGAAGTATTGCCATCAGCACGGGCAGCAGCACCATCAGCCGCACGTTATGATTGTCGTTCAGGAAAATATCAACGTTAAAGAATTGATACAGAATGTAATACGAAGCCGCTGAGCTGCCGAAGCTGATCGCAACATCCATCACCACATGAACTGCATTCAGGGTATTCTGATACTGTTTGATCATCCGCCCTCACCTCCTCAAACCATGCCTCCGCCAAATACACATAACTTTCCATAGTATCTATTGTAAGACATCTCCCCTGATTAGTCAACCCCCGTAAAAACTCTGCCCCCGAAAATCATCAGACTTCCTCGGGGGCAGTTACGCGGGAAAAACCCCTTTCCTGAAGCCGCTGATGATATGTGAATTATTTCAGATAAGACTGACAATGGAAAATGAAGGGATAGACAAGAAGGAAATTGAGTGGTATAATTGAGTGTATAATAGAAATGATTCGTGTGAAGGAACGGCGTTTTTTCAAAGGCGCATGAAACATATCTCCGCCTTTCCCTTCCTGAAAAAAAGGAGCGATTTGATGAAAAAGGGTATCTATGAATTTATGACATATTTTCCGTTTCTGAAAGAGATCATTAAACGGGACTTCAAGAAAAAATACTACAAATCCGTGCTGGGCGTTGCGTGGTCGATGCTCAGTCCTCTGCTGATGATGATCGTCATCACCATCGTGTTTTCAACGCTCTTCCGCCGTTCCATTCCGCATTATGCCGCCTACTGGTTCAGCGGCAATATGCTGTTTTCCTTTGTGTTTGAGGGTTCAACAGCGGCAATGGGCAGTATGATCGTCAATGCAGGTCTTGTCAAAAAGATGAGGATACCGAATTACTTCTTCTGTATCTCTTCCGTCACACAGCACTTTATCACGATGGTGCTGTCGGTGCTGCCTTATTTTATCGTATGCCTTGTCATTGGTGTGCCAATGTCGCCGCTGATGCTGCTCATCCCCCTGCCGCTGATCCTTGCTTACTTCTTTACGTCAGGACTTGGTATGCTGCTTTGCGCTTACGGCACTTTCCTGCGTGACCTGAGCTATCTCTATCACGTTCTGCGCCGTGTCTGGCTGTATATCACCCCCATCTTCTACCCCATCGACATCATCCCCGAACAGTTCCGCTTCCTTTGGGATCTGAACCCCGTGTATGTCTATATCAGCATTTTCCGTTCCTTTGCGCTCAACGGTGAGATGCCCTCTGAAAAAATGCTCATCATCGGCACCTGCTACGCCGTGCTGATGCTCGCCCTCGGCGCTGTTACCTTCAAAGAAAAGGAAGACCGCTTCTTCCTCTACATCTGATCTGTATTTCCGCATAATAATGTGAGGTGTTTTCCATGCCTGATAAAAACGATCGTACTGTTTCTCCCGCAACAGAAAATAACCGTCAAGACAGCAATACCTTTACCCTTCATTCGGGTACTTTTGAACTGCCGCAGGTCCCTTTGCCGGACACTCTGCAAGGGTCAGCGACACCTCAGCGGCTTTTCCGTGCCGCTGCTTCCGACACAGAACCGACTTCCGTCATCCGTTCGGGTACTTTTGAGCTGACGGAAGAAGAACCTGACGCAAAAGCGCCGCCGGAAGAGCCTGCGCCTTTGTTTATACGTCCCGGAAGCTCACGTGCCGTGATCGACGCCGAAAAAAAACGGCTGATCGCAGAAAAGAAAAAAGCGGCGCCCGAAGTGTCTCCCTCCTCCGTTACCCTGTCAGCCGGCGCACTGACTGCCGAGGAGTTTGAAAAAAGCGGTCTTGCGGTGGATGTTCAGGACGTTTCTGTCATGTTCAATCTCAGCAAAAACCGTGAAGACGGCATCAAGGAATATTTTATCAACCTCATCAAGGGCAAGATCCATTTTGACGAGTTCTGGGCGCTGAGGAACATCAGCTTTCAGGTGAAAAAAGGCGAGTCCTTAGCGCTGATCGGACGAAACGGTTCGGGAAAATCCACCATACTCAAAACCATTGCAGGCATTATCCGTCCTGCAAGAGGTACTGTCCGTGTCAGCGGCAATATTGCTCCGCTAATCGAAATGACAGGCGGTTTTGACCGTTCTCTGTCCCGCAAGGGAAAATATCTATCTGGTGGGTACGATGCACGGTCACACCAAAAAGTATATCCGTTCCCGATTTGATGAGATCGTAGAATTTGCAGAGATCGAAAAGTTTATTGACGTGCCGCTGAAAAACTATTCATCGGGCATGGTCTCACGATTGGGCTTTGCCATTGCCACCTCTGTGGATGCGGATATCATCATCGCCGACGAGGTGCTGTCGGTAGGAGATGCGCGTTTCCGTATGAAATGTGAAAAGCGCATTGACCAGATGCTTAACGGCGGCACAACACTGCTCTTTGTTTCCCATAACTCCGCTCAGGTCAAAAAGCTCTGCAAGCGGGCGGTATGGCTCGAAAAAGGCAAGGTGATGGACATCGGTCCGTCAGCGGATGTTTGTGATAAATACGCCAAATTTATCCGCTCTATGCCCGGCAAGCCTGTGAAAAAACCTGCTCCTAAACCTGTCGTGGAAGATCACACCGAGGACGATGACATTTTGTCATAAAATAATCCCTTGTCGGGAGGCGGAATTATGAAACGTATTTTGATCTGCGCTTCTCGTATCTCACACATCATTCAGTTTCACCTGCCGTATCTCAAATGGTTCACTCGTTTGGGCTATGAAGTGCATATTGCCGCAGAGGGTGCAGCGGAAAATGCGTTTCGCAATGCCATCTTTCCATTGGAAGAAACTGACATTCCAAAGCATTGTTACGATCTGCGCTTTGTCAAGAATCCGGCATCCCCTGAGAATCTGAAAACGATCCGTATTCTTCACCGTCTGATGCGTGACAATGCCTATGAGATGGTCTATTCCAATGCGACCCTCGCAGGGTTTGCACTGCGCACCGCTGTCAGAAGACTTCCGAAAGACAAGCGCCCCTACTGCGTACATATTTCACACGGCTATATGTTTGACGACAGCCGCTCGCTAAAGTCCGTTCTGTACCGTACAGCGGAAAAGCGCAATGCAAATGTCACGGATGCGCTGATCGTGATGAACAGGGAAGATCAGATGCTTGCAGAAAAATATCATCTGTGCCAACGCATTGTTCTGACAAACGGAATGGGACTTCGCAGCGAACGCTTTCCCGAGATCAGCAGCCAGGAGCGGCAGGAAACACGCAAACAGTACGGCGCAGAAGAAAGCACCCTTTTGATACTCTGTGTCGGTGAGTTCTGTCACAGAAAGAATCAGCTCCTGCTCCTGAAAGCGCTCAACCTTTTACAGTCGGACGTGCGGCACATTCGCCTGATCTTTGCAGGAACAGGCGAAACGCTCAATGAATGCAGGGAATTTGCCAAACGGTATGAGCTGACGCATTTTGTACGCTTTGCAGGACAAGTGCAGGACATGAACCGACTGTACCGCAGCGCCGATTTGCTGCTTTCCGCTTCCAGAATGGAAGGGCTGCCCTTTAACCTGCTCGAATCGCTGTACTGCCATGTGCCTGTGATCGCTTCGGACATCAAGGGACACCGTGACCTGATCCGAAACGGCGAAAACGGTCTGCTCTTTTCCTTACAGTCCGAACACGCCGATACAGAGCTTTGTGACACGATCAAAACCGTCCTTCACGATAAAACACTGTATCCGTCCATCAAGAGTCACGCAGCGCTGAATGAAGCATTCCTTGCAGACGCTGTGTCCCCGCAGATCCTGCAGGTGCTGGACAAAGACTACTTCAAGCACATTCCCGTTCCGTCAGGATCAAACGAAACCGCACGGCGTTTTGCCGCTGTCGGAAAGTGAAACGTCCGAAAGTTCAGAGAACAGCAGGATTTTCTGACTTTCAAGTCAAACATCACGGCATCTATGAAACCAAAACAACGGAGGTAAGCATTTCATGAAAAAACGAATT
>ONYV01000312.1:0-2093 GCA_900322105.1 uncultured Eubacteriales bacterium
AGTAGAGGTAGGCTTTGCGACCTGCTCACGCTGCATGAACTTTGCGGCTGCCTTGTTGACATCTTCTTCGGCATAGCTCTTGCTTTCGTTTGCTTCAAGCTCGTCTGTCGTAGTAGCAACAGCAGCTTCTGCTTCGGCGGTGTCTGTTTCATCGGCGTTTTCTGAGGGTTTGTTGTCTGATGATTTTGACAAAGAGAAGGAAATGGTCGCAGAAGCGCTGGTGTTTTCTTCGTTGATGACGAGCGGTGTGGGCTGAATGTCCTCTTGTGCGCCCTGAGCGGCTCTCTGCGCATTCAGTGCGGCAAGGGCTGCGGCTCTTGCACGGCCGCCTGCGGCACGTTTCACAGCAAGCTCACGCATTTCTTCCTGCTGCCTGAGCCTTTCGGCTACACGCTTCGGAACGACTAACAGCATTTTGATGGTATCCTCACGGATGCAGCGGATCATATCGTCAAACATATCGAAACCTTCGATTCGATACTCAACCACAGGATCGTGCTGACCGTAGGAACGCAGACGGATGCCTCGTTTCAGCTCGTCCATTGCGTCAATGTGATCCATCCAGTAGTTATCGACGTTTTTCAGCAGATAAACACGTTCTAACTCACGCATGGTCTCGGCGGGAATGAGCTTTTCGTTTTCTTCATATTCCTTGGTCGCCTTTTCGGTGAGCATTTCGATCAGATAGTCTTTTTCAAGAGAATCGAGATCTTCGGTATTATATACGAGTGTTTCTTCATCGTCCTCGGAAATGAGCCAGCCCTTGAGGGACTCTCTCAGACCCTGAATGTTCCATTCGTCCTTTTCGTCAAAGGGCAGGTATTCTGCGACCTTTGCCTTGATGGTGTCGGGGATCATCTTGAGGATGGTCTCACGCAGGTTTTCGCCGTCAAGCACCTGATCGCGCTGTGTGTAGATGATCTCACGCTGACGGTTCATAACATCGTCGAAATCGAGTACGCTCTTACGGATGCTGAAGTTTCTTGCTTCGACCTTTGCCTGAGCGCTGGCGATGGTATTGGAGAGCAGCTTGCTTTCCAGCGGCGTATCTTCATCTCCGGGCATTCTGTTCATGATCGCTGCGATCCTGTCGCCTGCAAAGAGTCGGAGCAGGTTGTCTTCTGCGGAAAGATAGAAACGGCTTCCGCCCGGATCGCCCTGACGTCCTGCACGTCCTCGCAGCTGGTTGTCGATACGTCTGGATTCGTGACGTTCCGTACCCATGATGAACAGACCGCCTGCTTCTCTTACCTTTTCGGCTTCCGCTTCGGTTTCGGCATGATATTTTTCGAGCAGCTCACGGAACGTCTTGCGGGCGTTGATGATCTCTTCATCGGTGGTTTCCGCATAGCCTGTGGCTTCTTCGATCATCTCTTCGGAGAATCCCATGCGGCGCATTTCTGCTTTTGCAAGGAACTCATCGTTGCCGCCGAGCTTGATATCCGTACCACGTCCTGCCATGTTGGTAGCAATGGTAACAGCGCCTAACTTACCTGCCTGCGCAACGATCTCCGCTTCCTTTTCGTGGAGCTTTGCGTTAAGGACATTATGCTTGATGCCCTTCTTGCGGAGCATATTGCTCAGCTCTTCGGACTTATCAATGGAAACGGTACCCACAAGGACGGGCTGACCGTTTTCGTGTGCTTCGATGATATCGTTGATCAAAGCGGTGAACTTGCCCTGTTCGGTCTTGAAGATAACGTCAGGAAGTGGGGGAGGCAGTTCATAGAGGATACGGCACCTGATCTTGCAGGGGTTGAATTTAACGACTTAGAGAATTTCTTCAGGTTTGTTGGCAATTCATGCCGGGATGAGAAGCTGATTCTGGCTTTGGACGAAATCCCATATATTGCGGAATCGGACGCCTCCTTTTTGTCGAGATTTCAAGTGGCGATTGATACAGTGCTGGCAACTAAAAATATATATTTGATAATCAGCGGATCTGCGATCAGCTTCATGGAAAAAGAAATTCTGAGCGAAAAGAGCCCGATTTTTGGCAGGCGGACAAATCAGATTTTCCTGCAGCCGTTTGATTATTTGGATTCTGCCAAATTTGTCCCTCATTATTCTGCAGAAGAAAAAGCAATTGAAGA
>ONYV01000312.1:2135-2997 GCA_900322105.1 uncultured Eubacteriales bacterium
CAGGCGGCGTGGCAAAATATCTGACGCTGTTTGATGACTCGCTCTCCCTTGATCGTAACCTGATCAAGCACTATTTTGATACATCCGGCTATCTTTATGAAGAGCCGCTCAATCTTTTGTCGCAGGAGTTCCGAACAGTAAATACGTATAATTCCGTCATCGAAGCGTGCGCCGGCGGAGCGAACAAGGTTAATGAAATCTCGGACAGAACGCATGAATCGACAGCAACGCTTTCCTATGTCTTGAAAAATCTGATGACAATAGGCGTGATTTCCAAAGTACACGCGATCACAGATGAAAAGAACAAAAAGAAGGTAAGCTATGAGATTACAGACGGTATGTACCGTTTTTGGTATCGCTTTATCCCAGGCGCAAAAGCGGCAATCGAAATGGACAGGGGTGAGTTGTACTACAATAAATACGTAAAAGACAAGCTCCATGAGTACATGGGGGAAATATTCGAATATATTTGCAGACACTATGTTTTGCTGAAAGGATTAGACGGGGAGTTGAACTGTATGGTAACGAACACAGGGAAGTGGTGGGGCCCGGGGCATGATCGAAAGCCAACGGATATAGATGTGGTAGGTATAGATGTGATCAGCAACCAGGCAATCCTTGGAGAATGCAAATTCAAAAATGAACCGATCGATAAAGCAGTATACGATGCGCTGATGGCCCGCAGGGGGCTGATCGATAAAAAATATGACGAGGTACAATATATGTTTTTCTCGCTAAGCGGTTATTCGGAGTGGGTAAAAGAAAATGCCGATGGATCGAAGGATAAACTGCTGACATTAGAAGACTTGTATAGGAACGACAGCAGAAAGTGAGGTAGAAGATGGCAAGAACAGAAACATTT
>ONYV01000310.1 GCA_900322105.1 uncultured Eubacteriales bacterium
CCGAACCGACGATGGGCGTGATCTCTGTCTGAATGGTCGTTTTCATCAGGTGAATGGACGGCGCTTTTGCTCTCAGGCGCACACCGTAGCGGCCGCCCTGCCTGATGATCTCAGGCTCTTCAAGCGTCAGTTCCTCCATCACGGGCATGACGATGCCGTAGCCTGTTTCGTTGACATCTTCATAGGCTTGTGAAATCCTATCATACTTTTCCGCATCTCCGAAAGCTCCATCATCACGCTCAGAAGACTTCCTTCGTCCTGAATCTCAAATCCGGTCTTTTCACCCATCACACGATAAAACAGCGCATTGTCAAGCATCACTTTCAGCCGTGCGTGTCCCGTTCCCAAATCGACTGAACCGGTTTCGGCAAGGCTGACATATTCACATTCGCTGATCTTTTCGGCAATACTTTTCACGTCCCTCAGTTTGACAGCGCCGGCAGCGCTTTCCTGTATCACGCCGAACAGCCTGCTTCTCAGCCAGTGACTTTTTTCCAGTCCCGACACCCATTTCGGCATATCCACCTTGATCTCACGGACAGGAAATTCAAACAAGATGCGTGCAAGGATGCGTTTGATCTCGTTTTCGTCCAGATCGGCGCAGCTGACGGGTTCCACAGGTACGCCGTATTTTTCCGACAGGTCGAGTGCCAATTTGCGGCATTCCTTGCTTTGAGGGTCGGCACTGTTGAGCAGGACGATAAAGGGCTTGCTGATGTCCTGTAATTCACGGATGACACGTTCTTCGGCGCTGACATATTCTTCTCTTTCCAGATCACTGATCGTTCCGTCCGTCGTCACGACAAGACCGATGGTAGAATGGTCGGTGATGACTTTTTTTGTACCGATCTCGGCAGCCATGTCAAAGGGGATCGCTTCATCAAACCAGGGCGTTTTGACCATACGAGGCGCTTCGTCCTCTATGTAGCCCAAAGCGCTCGGTACGATATAACCCACACAGTCGATCATCCTGACACGAAAGACGGCGCTGTCCTCTAAGCTGACTTCCACCGCATTTTCGGGGATGAACTTCGGCTCGGTCGTCATGATCGTTCTGCCTGCTGCGGACTGCGGCAGTTCGTCTGTTGCCCGTTCTCTTTCTTCCGCAGAGGAAATGTTCGGAATGACCAGCGTATCCATGAACCGCTTGATAAAGGTAGACTTGCCCGTTCTTACAGGACCGACGATGCCCAAATAGATCTCGCCGCCTGTCCGTTTGGAGATGTCCCGATAAATATTCAGCTCTTCCATTGTCTGTTCCTCCTTGGCTTACATTGGAATGAGGATCATGCCGTCTTCGGTCATGACGTCATCATGAATGTCGTTTTCAAGCTGCACCGCTTCCACGGACGTGCAGTAAGCGCAGGCAATATCCCATAGACGCTCGCCTTTTTTGGCATAATAAAGCGTCAAAGCGGCGGTTTTGTCTTTTCTGCGGCAGCGGTCGTCCTGCGCTTCTGCTGCTATGATCCCCTGCATCGTGCAGGTTTCACAGACTTCTCCGACCAGCGTCAGGTCTGCCCTGATCTCAAGACTGCTGTCGCCTGTGATGCGAAAAGAAAGCGCCCGACATTTGATCTCTGCCTTTATCAAAGGACTGCAAAGCCCCGAAAGTCCGTCAGGCGTCAGAAAGAGATTGACAGGACGTTCTAAATAAAACGGCACGCCGTCACTGTCCAGCGCCAACATACAGCAGTTCATCTTGCCCTTGAAGGACGGTTTGCCGTTTTCTGTCACGCAGATACTGCTGATATTGTCACACCACAGGTCGATCACCTTGCTGATGGTGTTTTCTCCTGTCTGTATCTCATCCTTAGCGGAAAAGGTTTCTTTCAGGACGGATGTTAGTCTGCTGAAAGTGTACGGCTTCTTTTTCAGCTCCAATTCATATTCTGTCGAATAAGCGTCCTCTGCGATCGTGATCTCTTCATCCTCAAAAGCGGCAGCGGTCGCACAGATCTTAGCGTCCAGTGACACAAGGGTACTGTTTTCGTCAAATTCGGATTTCAGCGTAGTCTCATAACTCATCACTTCAAGCTGCACCTGATTCTGCGCACTGTCGCTGACACCCCGAATATCCAGTACCTGAGAGTAGGGGATGCTGAATGTCATCGTATCCTGAGCGCCTGTTTCCAATTCTGTGACATATAAAATATGCAGCACGGCTTCACCGCCGATCATCAGCTTGTCTTTCATTGCTTTCACACTGTCACAGCTGATACTCAGCTCGCTTCTTAAAATGCTTTCGGGACTGCCTTTTCCTGCGCCGATATCCAGCACCTCGCTGATGGAAAACTGCTGCTGTCCGATCCCTTTCAGGCTGCTCAGAGTTGTGTGAGAAACGCTTTGCTCGATATCATCGCCCTCGATGCGGCTGTAATATTCCAGTTCGCTTTGCGCCTGCACGTTTGCCGCAACAGAAAATGCTCCGTGAATGTCCACTCTTCTGGGACTGAGCGCCCGACAGTTCAGGTATTCCGTTTTCAAACGGATGTTGGCGGCGGCTTCATCGGCGCTGTTTTTCAGCGTAGTCTCATAACTCATCACTTCAAGCTGCACCTGATTCTGCGCACTGTCGCTGACACCCCGAATATCCAGTACCTGAGAGTAGGGGATGCT
>ONYV01000309.1 GCA_900322105.1 uncultured Eubacteriales bacterium
AAGCATCTGTTAAAGAGACTATCACCGAGCTGCGGGAAAGCCGACAGGAATCAGTCGGAAAGACTTCTGCGGTGTCATCTGCTCTTTCGAAAGAAAACAGTGATCCGTCATCTGAAAGCAAAGAAACAACAGAATCCGCTGTGATCTCTCAGATCAGCGAAACAGAGAGCAGCGCCGAACCCGAAAGCTCGCAGGAAGAAAGTGTTTCTTCTGCGGAGATCAGCATACAAAGCGAGATCGCTGCAGAAAGCAGTGAACCAAGCGTTCCTGCCGCAAGTCCTGACAGTTCCTACATCGAAACAGAAGTCAGTCCGGAAGCAGTATCTCAGAGTTCTTCTCAGCAGGACAGTTTCATAGCGGTTTCTACGAAGATCGACTCTGTCAATGTCAAAGTACAGCCGCAGGACGGTGCGGAAGGGTATATCATCCAATGCTCGGATAAGGCGGATTTTCCTGAAAGCAGTACTTTGTCTGTACGCACCGTATCCCCCGCCGCTTCTTTTTCCGATCTCACCCGAAACAAGACCTACTATGTCCGCACTGCATCCTATCATACAAAAAACGGAAAACAGATCCGTTCAGCGTGGTCAGAAAAGTATGACGCAAAGCTCAAAGAAATCGTTGAGATAGACGGCGTTACCTATATTGACGGTATGCTGATCGCCAACAAGACCTATTCACTGCCCGAAAGCTACGGCTACGGTCTGACGGATGAAACCAATCAGGCATATTACAATATGGTCGCAGGCGCAGCAGCGGACGGTATTACTCTCTGGATGGAATCAGGCTTCCGCAGCTATGAAACACAGTATTACACTTACAATTCCTTTGTACAGGACAGAGGCGTTGCATTAGCGGATCTCTGTTCTGCAAGACCGGGTCATTCCGAACATCAATCCGGCATGGCGATCGACTTTAACACCACTTCCGACTACTTTGCAGGCACTCCCGAAGCAAACTGGATCGAAGCTCACTGCGCAGAATACGGCTTTATCCTGCGCTATCCAAAAGGCAAGGAAGCAATCACGGGATATAAATATGAGCCTTGGCACGTTCGCTATGTCGGAAAAGAGAAAGCAGCTGAGATCACCAAAAGCGGTCTGACAGTAGAGGAATATTACGGCATCACGTCGGTTTATGCGGATTGACCGAGTGATCATGAAAAAACGACGAAAAACGGACGGGAATGATCGGATCTTCATTCCCGTCCGTTTTTCGTATTGTCTGAGATAAATGATCAGGTGTTTTCTGCATCCTGCTTTGTATCGGCCGTCGGCTCTTCTTCGGCTGTTTCGTGTTTCTGCTTGATGATCTGTTCCAACTGGAGCTTTGAGAAACGGTGTTTCTTTTTGCAGAAATGGCAGATCGCTTCGGCATAGCCTTTTTCATCGGCAAGAGAGCGTATCTCATCGTCACTCAGCGTGACGAACGCATCTATGATCTTTTCTCTGCTGCAGGAACAAGCGTATTTGATCTCTGTTTCGTCCAGAAATTCCACTTCAAATCCCTTCAGCGCTGTCTGACAGATCTCTTCCATGCTCATGCCCTTGGCAAGCATGGTGGTCATCGGTTCCAGCTCGGTAACGTTCTGTTCGATCTTGTCGATCGTTTCATCGGTTGCGCCGGGCAAAAGCTGTATCAGCAGACCGCCGGAGAGCAGTACCTGATGATCTTCCTTGTCAAGCAGCACGCCAAGAGCGCATACGGTCGGTATCTGTTCGCTGGTAGCATAGTAGTTTGTGATGTCCTCTGCTATTTCGCCCGAGATCAGCTGTACCTGACCAACATATGGTTCTCCGCCGCCATAGTCACGCATAACATTCAGAATACCTGTCTTTCCTACCGCTTTGGCAACGTTCAGCTTTCCGTTCGGATAGTATTCTGTCGGGCAGTCGGGATTCTGAACATAACCCTTGACGTTTCCTTTGCTGTCGGACACAGCATCCGTAATCCGTCGACCATGCCAAGACCGGCACGAAGAATTGGAACAATACCGAGCTTTTTTCCGGAAAGGACTCGGCATGTACATTTGGTAATCGGTGTTTCCACTTCAAATCCCTTCAGCGCTGTCTGACAGATCTCTTCCATGCTCATGCCCTTGGCAAGCA
>ONYV01000308.1 GCA_900322105.1 uncultured Eubacteriales bacterium
ACACAGCAGACCCTCACATTATCCTCTCCTTTGCCGCAATATTTCACAGACTTTCTCGACAAGCTGAGAAAACAATAATATGTAAATATTCCAAAGCCGAACCGCTCTTTACGGCGGCTTGTAAATGATGTTTGTAAAGGTGAGAATGTGTGAAGCTGCGTTTTCAGAAATGAGTTTCCCCATATCAGCAGTAAAAGCTTTTTCTCCCGATTTCAAAAGCTACTTTTTATCATACATTTCCCATATCAGCAATAAAAGCTTTTTCTCCCGATTTCAAAAGCTACTTTTTATCATACATTTCCCATATCAGCAATATAAGGTTTCCTCTCGATTCCAAAAGTCAAATTTTTTAGGAAGGGGGTGTGGGGGAGAACCCTTTTTTGTCAAAAAAGGGTTTCCCCCAAAAAATGATCGGTTTGTATTTACTGGCGATAGAAGACACAGTGCAGAAGCGGCAGTTTGAGCAGGTGTATATGGAGCACAGGGACGTGATGTATCGGTATGCGTACAGGATACTGCAGGACGAAGCGTCTGCGGAGGATGCGGTACATGACAGTTTTTTGTCGCTTGCTAAAAATTATGAAAGATATCAGCAGTTTGATTGTAACCGAATGCGCAGTTTTCTGATTATTACAGTAAGGAATGCATCTTTCACGATCTATAACAGGCGCAAAAGAGAAACGGCGGTAGAGGACATCTATGCCGACTGCGACACGAAAGAGAGCTTGCCCGATGTTTCCTATGGCGCAGAACAGCGTGACATCAAAGACATTATTTTTCGGCTGGTCAAATCGCTTGACCCGAAATACGGAGATGTGGTCATGCTGAAATACTACTGCGATCTGAGCGTCAATGAGATCGCGCAGCAGCTTGAGCTGACGCCCGAAAATGTCAAGGTGCGGCTGCACCGTGCAAGAGCGCTGTTAAAAACCAAACTGGAGGGGGCTGGTATCATTGAAGGATCATGAATTTGAACGCTTGCTGCAGCAAAGTATCCGTGAGCATGGTCACGAATATTTTGACGAGCCGCAGGAAATGAACGCTGTGCCGCACACCTTTCCCGAACATTTTCTGGACGATATCACGAATAACAGAGAGATTCGACCCGTACTGATGGAATCGGCACCAAAACATAAGAATACAATGCGACGGCTGTGTATCATGACGGCAGCGGCGGCGGTGATACTGTTGGCGGCGGCTGTGGTGATCGTGCCGCAAATGATGAAACATCGTGTTGAAACTACCGACATCAACGATACGACAGCGTCACTGTGGCAAAACAGCAGCAAAAGCATTGAAACTTCGCAGCCGTCCGAAAAAGTGCAATCATCCGTGCCGTATTGGTCAGAACCTGCTCACAATGCCGTAAATCCGACCGAGGAGTCTAAGCAGACACCTGCATACACTGACCCGCAGTACACTGACCCGCAGAAGTCGGAGTCTTTTGCAGGCGGAACATCTTACCCTTCCATGACGGAAGACGGGGGAAATCACTATGCCTATCAGCCGAGCAAAACAGATCAGCACACTTCTGACAATGGAAACGGCACCGCAGGAGAAGTTTCTCTCCCTTCGATGACAGTGGACGGGGAAGACCGCTATTCTTATCAGACGAGTGAAACAGATCAGCATACTTCTGACGATGGGATCGACAACGCAGGAGAAACGGGCAAAACGGAAGATGCTCTGCTCAGCGGTCATGTGTATTCACCGCAAAAGGGAATGTCCACGCTGAGCAATGAACAGTTGACAGTCTTTACGATCGCTGCCCGTGACAGTATGGACTCTCAATATCGGATATCGGCTCTGCCCGATGTCGGCGCAGGGGATGAGGCGGTCAGTCTGTATGTTTCTGCCGTAAACGGTGTGATTGAAGCAGACGGCAGGCAGCTCACTTCCTACAGTGTTCTGCTGTACGATGAAAAAGCGTATCTGACAGCCGAAACAGAGAGTGAAACGCTGTACTATGCCCTGCCAAAGGGCAGCGCGGAATATCGCGTGTGGGATTCACTGCTGACAAATCTGCCGTAAGCAGTTTACAGCAAACAGCGGACGATACTTTTTAGTGGTATCGTCCGCTGTTTTTGTTGTGGTGACTGACTAATTGTTATGAATATGAAGCAGTGCTTCTGCTCTTTTGATCTGTTCTTCCGTCGGCGGCAAAACGCCCTGCAAGGGGTAATCGAGCGCAAGCTCTTTCCATTTTATCATGCCGAGCGTGTGATAGGGCAGCACTTCCACCCGCTCCACACCTTTTAGTGTCGAGATAAACTCGTGCATATTACGCAGGTCGTTTTCATCATCCGTCAGGTTCGGCACAAGAACGTGTCTGATCCACATTTTTTTATGATGCTCTGACAGATACCTTGCCATTTGCAGGATGTTTTGATTGCCGACGCCTGTCAGTTTTTTGTGAGAGGTTTCGTCCATCACTTTCAGATCGAGCAAAAACAGGTCGGTGACGTTTAGCAGGCGGTCAAATTTCTCCAAAAATGCGCTGTCGTCAGAAAACGGTTCGCCTGCGGTGTCAATGGCGGTATGGATATGGTCAGCTTTGGCAAGCGTGAAGAACTCGATGAGGAAATCTGTCTGCAAAAGCGGTTCTCCGCCGCTGACGGTGATGCCGCCGTTATTTTTCCAGTACGGCTGATATCTGCGAACGTGGCGGTACAGGTCTTCTGCGCTCATCAGTTTCCCTTCTCCGCTCCATGTGTCGGGGTTGTGGCAGTATTGACACCGCATCCGACAGCCTTTCAGAAACACCACAAACCGCACGCCCGGACCGTCTACCAGTCCGAAGCTCTCCAGCGTATGGATATGACCCGTGTGTTTGTTTTCCATAGTGAGCCTCCTTTGAAGTTCGGACATATATAAGTTTTCCGACAGCCGAAAAAATGTGACTGTCGGAAAAAGGATGTTTACAGAGTTTTATGACAGGTGCGCGCGATCACGTCAAGCTGCTGTTCTCTTGTCAGGTCGATAAACTTGACAGCATAGCCCGAAACACGGATGGTAAAGTTCGCATACTCTTCTTTTTCGGGATGCTCCATAGCGTCAATGAGCTTTTCTGTGCCGAATACATTGACATTCAGATGGTGAGCGCCCTGATCGAAATAACCGTCCATGACCTGCACAAGGTTGCGGATGCGTTCGCCGCTGTCGTGACCGAGAGCGTCGGGGTTAATGGTCTGTGTGTTGGAAATGCCGTCGAGCGCCCAGTGATAGGGCAGCTTGGCAACGGAATTGAGGGAAGCGAGCAGTCCGTTCTGTTCTGCGCCGTAGCTTGGGTTTGCGCCCGGAGCAAGCGGTGCGCCCGAACGTCTGCCGTCAGGCATATTGCCGGTCGCCTTTCCGTAGACAACGTTTGAAGTGATCGTTAAGATCGAAGTGGTGGGTTCGGAGTTGCGGTAGGTCTGATGTTTCTTGATCTTTTCAAGGAAGGTGCGCAG
>ONYV01000305.1 GCA_900322105.1 uncultured Eubacteriales bacterium
GGGTATCGATCTTGGCACATATATGCAGTACACAGGTCAGACAGAGGATTCTCTGAGAGAAGTCTATCATGACAGAGCCGTATCTCAGGTAGAGGTTCGTCTGGCACTGAAGAAGATCGCAGAACTCGAAGGCATCAAGGCAACTGACGAAGATGTTGAGAACAAGTATCAGGAGCTTGCAGATACCTATAAAGTAAAGGTCGAGAGAGTCAAGGCTGCGTTTGCCGCAGCAGATATTGCGGATGACCTGAATGTGGAAAAGGCACTGGCGCTTGTGAAGGATGCGGCAGTCGCAAAAGAGCCGGAAGCAGAAACAGAAAATGCTGCTGAATAAGCATTATTCTTTTGGCAATACTTTGCCCATAGGCTTCTAAGCCGCAGCGCACCGTAAAAAAGCAAACCGGATATATGAGGTTTGCGCAGCGGGATAATTGAGGGCAAAGTCCTCAGACAGATGATCGGGGTCGGGCGGATGGACTCTCTGCTCGGGCAGAGAATGTTTTCGCCTGACCTTTTTTGATATTTCAGAAACGGAGGTAATCAATATGGCAACCATTCCTTATGTCATAGAACAAACCAACAGAGGCGAGCGTTCGTATGATATCTATTCAAGACTTCTCAACGACCGTATCATTATGCTGACGGAAGAAGTCAATAATGTGACAGCCAGCCTGATCGTAGCGCAGCTTTTGTATCTTGAAGGTCAGGATGCAAGCAAGGATATCAGTTTGTATATCAACAGCCCCGGCGGATCGGTCACGGACGGTATGGCGATCTATGATACGATGCAGTACATCAAGTGTGACGTTTCCACCATCTGCATGGGTATGGCAGCGTCGATGGGTGCATTCCTGCTCTCCGCAGGTACAAAGGGCAAGCGATTTGCGCTGCCGAACAGCGATATCATGATCCACCAGCCAAGCGGCGGCGCACAGGGTCAGGCGACCGATATCATGATCCATGCCGACCATATTATCCGGACCAAGAAAAAGCTGAACACAATCCTTGCAGCCAACACAGGTCAACCCTATGATGTGATCGCAAGAGATACAGAACGTGATAACTTTATGACGGCGCAGCAGGCACTGGAATATGGACTGATCGACAAGGTCATTACACAGCGATAAGGAGTTGCATCAATGGCAAACAAGGACGATTCCCCAAAAAATATATTCTGCTCCTTCTGCGGCAAGTCGCAGGAGGAAGTGGAAAAGATGATCCGCGGCGCAAGAGCGTATATCTGCGATGAATGTATTCAGCTTTGCAACACGATCCTGAAAAAGGATCCGAATTATGAGCTGTTTGAGGATGCCGAGGAAGAAAAGGAGCCGGAAAGCGAGTTTCAGCTGCTGCTGCGCCCTACGGAGATTAAAGAAAAATTAGATGAGTATGTTATCGGTCAGGAAGAAGCAAAGATCGCCCTGTCCGTTGCGGTATATAATCACTATAAACGGATCAATACGAAAGAGGACGAGAACGAGGTTTCACTGAATAAGAGTAATATCCTGATGCTCGGACCTTCCGGAGTCGGAAAGACCTTACTGGCGCAGACGCTTGCAAAAATACTGGATGTACCGTTTGCCATCGCCGATGCGACAACTCTGACAGAAGCCGGCTACGTTGGCGAGGACGTTGAAAACATCCTGCTCAGACTGATACAGGTCGCTGAGTATGATGTGAAACGGGCGCAGAAGGGTATCATCTACGTGGACGAGATCGACAAGATCGCCCGTAAATCCGAGAATCGCTCGATCACAAGGGATGTTTCGGGTGAAGGCGTTCAGCAGGCATTGCTGAAGATCCTGGAGGGTACCGTATCCAATGTACCGCCCACAGGAGGCAGAAAGCATCCTCAGGCAGAGTTTATCCAGCTTGATACGTCCAACATTCTCTTTATCTGCGGCGGTGCGTTTGACGGACTGGAGAAAAATGTAGAAAAGCGTAAGGGCTCTAAAGTGGTGGGCTTTAATGCGGATGTTAAAACGAAAGAGGAACTGGACGCGACCACCTGGATGTCAGACGTGATCCCGCAGGATCTTGTCAAGTTTGGAATGATCCCTGAGTTGGTAGGCAGACTGCCTGTCATTACAGCGCTGAACGGTCTGACAGAGGAATCACTGGTGCGCATTCTCAAAGAGCCGAA
>ONYV01000304.1 GCA_900322105.1 uncultured Eubacteriales bacterium
CGAGAAGCCCCCGCCTCTAAGCGTTAGCGTAGGCGGCGGGAGTATGTCACAATTCGATGTCGGAGCTCTGTAAAAACAGATCCTCATTTTGGTGGTGAAGCTGTGTGAGAAAAAAAGAATACAGTAACTTTATCATGCCGCTTTTTGCCGTATTTGCCGCGGTCATGTATGCAATGGCGTTTATCTCGATCCGTTATAGCTGGGTGCTGTTTTTGTTCGAGTTTTTGCTGGCTGTTGCCGCAACGGTGATCGCAGTGCTGAGCATTACGCACCTCAAGAGCTTCATTTCCAACGTGCTGACGGCGGCGTCGAAGCGTATCTTCAAGGATGAATCACGCACGATAGACGATATCAGGATCCCTGCGGTGATACTGGGACCTTACAGCGAGATCATCGCCGCAAATAAGCTGTTTACGGATATCGTCTGCAAAAAAGAAGATCCGCTCGGAGATCATATCAAAAAGTATCTCTCAAACGGCGATGCAGACTCGGTATTTGATAAAAACGGCGTGGATACGACCTACAACGACCGCTGGTATATCGTCTTTGGCGTGAAGCATGAATACGGCTCGATCGTCTATTTCGTGGATGACAATACCTATAAAACAAATTCGGACGAATATTTGCAGTCACGTCCTGTTGTCGGTATCGTTGCGTTTGATAATAAAGAAGAACTCGAAAGAGAAGCCGACAACAGCGAGACGATTCAGGTGACGGTGGCGGTGGAACAGCAGATCGTCAAGTGGGTCAGCTCGACAAAGGGCTTTTATAAAAAGATCAGCGGCGGAAGATATGTGATCGTCATGGAAGAAAGGGATATCCGAAAATCTGTGGATGAGAAATTCCGCATTTTAGACGATATCCGTCAGATACGCATCCACGATCGTCTGAATGCTACCGTTTCGATCGGTATCGGTCACGGCGGTAAGACTTTCAAGGAAAATGAACAGTGGGCAAGGCAGGCGCTGGAAATGGCGCTGGGCAGAGGCGGCGATCAGGCGGCGATCAAACAAGCCGATTCCTACAAATTTTTCGGCGGCGTTTCCAAAGGTATCGAAAAACGTGACAAGGTGCGTACCCGTGTCATCGCTGCAACCCTCACGAACCATATCAACAACAGCAGTAATGTTATCATCATGGGTCACCGTTATTCCGATCTGGACGCTGTCGGCGCTTGTATCGGTATGTGGAGCGCAGTTGTAAAGGGACTGCACAAAACCGCCTATATCCTCATCAACCGCCAGCAGACGCTTGCAAAATCCCTTGTGGCGAGTTTTGATAAGGCAGGCTTTGAAAGCATCATCAAGTCAGAAGACGAAGCCCTCGACCTGTTAGACGATCATTCTCTGCTCATCATCGTAGACACCCACTCACCGAATTTTCTGGAATCCAAGGCGATCTATGAGAAATGCAAGCGTGTAGTTGTTATCGACCATCACAGAATGATGGTCAACCATATTGATAATGCGCTGGTCTTCTACCATGAACCGTCCGCATCTTCGGCGTCCGAGATGGTAGCGGAGCTGGTGCAGTATCTGGGACATGACTGTCTGAGCCGTCTGGAAAGTGAAGCGCTGCTGTCGGGCATCATGCTCGATACGAAAAACTTCGTTCTGCGCACAGGCGTGCGTACCTTTGAAGCGGCGGCTTATCTGCGCAGCAACGGCGCTGATACGGTAGAAGTCAAGCGTCTGTTCTCTAATTCGATCGATACTTATAAGGTGAAATATAAACTGGTCAGTGAAGCCGAGATCTTCAACTACTGCGCCATTGCCAGCGCAGACGAGGATATTCCCGATATCCGCATCGCATCCGCTCAGGCGGCGGACGAACTGCTGGGCATCGAAAACGTCAAGGCATCCTTTGTGATGTATAAAACAGGCAAAACGACCAATATTTCCGCACGTTCTCTTGGCGACTTGAACGTTCAGGTCATCATGGAACAGCTTGGCGGCGGCGGTCATCAGACGATGGCAGCTTGTCAGCTTGAAAACACAGGCATTGCAGAAGCCCGTGAAAAGCTCGTTTCCATCATCAGTGAACTGGACGTGAGCAAAGAAGACAGCAATTCCTGATCCCGTTCCGACAAAAGCAGCGTCGGATCATGAACAGACTTTCCCGGAAACCGGAGAAGTCTAAAATAA
>ONYV01000303.1 GCA_900322105.1 uncultured Eubacteriales bacterium
TCAGACTGTATACGCATTCCCAAAGACCTGCATATCCTAAAGAGATCGTAGAATAGCCGTCATAGAGAAGTCTGTCGATCGACTCCCCCTTTTTCAGTCTTGCCAGTGCGCCGTTTTGCCACAGGATCGGCGCAGCATCCGAGAGTGTACCTTTCAGTCTTTCGTGACGGCACCGCAGCGCTCTGTGACAAAGCTCTGCCCGTTCGTCAAGGATCTCCCAGAATTTATTCATATCCTTATGCGCAGACAAGCCTGCGTCTACTAAGTTGATCGTTACAACGCCCTGATTGAACCGTCCGTAGTATTTGTGCTTTCCCGGAACATAGTTCTTTGCATTGGCGATATTGCCTACCCCTGCATCCGTAAAGCGGTCGGGTGTCAGGAAACTGCGGCATCCCATACAGGTGTAGGTGTCCCCTTTGAGCTGCATCATCACCTTTTCGGAAATATAGTCCGGCACCATTCTTTTTGCCGTACATTTTGCCGCCAACTCTGTCAGATACCAATATTTGCTCTCAGGCGTGATATTGTCCTCTTCCAGCACATAGATCAGTTTCGGGAATGCAGGCGTTACCCATACCCCTGCCTCATTCTTGACGCCGATATAGCGCTGTCGGAGCGTTTCCTCTATGATGATCGCCAGATCCTTCTTTTCCTGCTCATCCTTTGCTTCGTTCAGGTACATAAATACTGTCACAAACGGTGCCTGACCGTTTGTCGTCAGCAGCGTTACGACCTGATACTGGATCGTCTGAACACCCTTTGTAATCTCTTTGCGGAGTCTTTCTTCCACGATAGAACTGATCTTTTCTTCGTCGATCGTGCAGCCTATTTCTTCCAGTTCATGCATAAATTCACGTCTGATCTTTTCTCTTGAGATCTGTACAAAAGGCGCTAAGTGCGTCAGACTGATGCTCTGTCCGCCGTACTGGTTGCTGGCGACCTGCGCAATGATCTGAGTCGCGATATTGCAGGCAGTCGAGAAGCTGTGCGGCTTTTCGATCATAGTCTCGCTGATGACAGTGCCGTTTTGCAGCATATCCTCTAAGTTGACCAGATCGCAGTTATGCATATGCTGGGCAAAGTAATCGCTGTCATGAAAGTGAATGATGCCTGCTTCGTGGGCTTCGACGATATCGTCGGGCAGCAGCATACGCTTTGTCAGGTCTTTACTGACTTCGCCTGCCATATAGTCTCTCTGCACGCTGTTCACTGTCGGATTCTTGTTGGAGTTTTCCTGCTTGACTTCTTCGTTGTTGCATTCGATCAGGCTCAGGATTTTGTTGTCGGTGGTGTTGGCTCTTCTGACAAGCGAACGGTTATAGCGGTACTTTACATAACGTCTTGCCAGCTCAAAAGCGCCCTTTGCCATGATCTGATCCTCTACCATATCCTGTATTTCTTCTACCGATACGGCAGGCGTTGTTTGCCTTGGTAACAGCATTAATGATCTTGTCACCGTTGAAGACCTCTTCTGACCCGTTTCTCTTTATGATTTTCATATGATAAATCATCCCCCATTATCATTTTACTTTTTTCTTTCCTGTTTTTGCCGCCGCAGCACGAAAAGCGCTGACCCTGAAAGCACTCTCGGCTTTGCGCTGCGGATTTGGGACTGTATCTTATTATAACACTATATATTGTGTTGTCAAGTTTCATTAAGCACAATATATATGCATTTTTTCGTGCATTTTGTATGAAACGGCTCCAAACGCCGCTTCTCATGCCGCTTCTCGGCAACCCGAAAATAAAAGATTATTTCATCTCATATGTCAAAAGCCCATATATGACAAAAATTATTGTACATTTGTTTCAAGAAGCGGCTCATGCTTTTTCAAAGAGCCTTTGATCTCCAAAAGAAAGAAAAAAACACGCCAAACAGCACCGATACTTCCGTCTGAAAAGAAGTATCGGCGCTGCTTTTCACTGCGTATTCAGGAGAATGACCGCATTTATCTCATATCGCCGCCTGCAAAGCCACCTCTGCCGCCCATTCCGCCGCCCATGCTGCTGACGTTGGAATAATACAGTGAGGAAGAAAAGTCAATCCCTGCGCTTTCGGAATCGGCTTTTATCGTGTAAGTGCTGCCCTGCGACATAGACGAAGAAGAGTATACAACGCTTGTAAAGCTCTTGGTAGCTGTAAAGCTGAAATCAGAGCCATCGTCTGCCGAGATCACTGTGCCTTCCGAACCTGACAGGGACACCAGCGCAGAACATTGCGTGCCGCTGTCAAAATTGACCGCCATATCGGACGTACCGATTGCAAGCACAGTACCGCCTGTGATACTTGCAACGCAGCCGTTGCCGTCACCCTTATCCAGCGCGCCGTTGCCGCTTGCAGAAGGACCTTCTACGATCGTCGTGCCGCCCGTGATATAGATCGAACCGTTGCTGTCAAGACCGTCACCCGATGCATTTACATAAACCGAGCCGCCGTTGATCGTCAGCTTGGCGTCACTTCCTGTACTCCACGGTCTGTCATCCTCTGAAGTCGTATCTGAACCGCCTGCGCAGTTGATGCCGTCGTCACTCGATGTGATGCTGACCGTGCCGCCATTGATCGTCACATTAGCCGCTTCCAAGCCTTCGTAGGATTTTGTGACCGTTACCGTTCCGCCGTCGATGACCAGATCGCCCGATGCGGTGATGCCGTCATCACTGGAGGATACTTCGACCGAACCCGATCGTATCGTAATACCTGCATTGCTGTGAACAGCGTCGTCTGCTGCGGAGATCGTCACGTCTGTATCGGTAACGGTGATGTTACCGTCTGTTTTGATGCCCTTCTGAGAAGTGCTGCTGTCTTTAGATGCCGCAGAACCTTCGCCGGATGCCGTGGTGATATTCACGCTGCCGCCTTTGAGGTAAACATAACCGCTGAATGCGCTGCTGTCGTCCTCCGCCTTGACAGAAATTCCGTCATAGCCTGATTGAATCGTTATATCAGAGTTTTCGGAGCAGTCTGAGTGACGTGTCCGCCTGTATACCGATGTTCTGCGCTGCCACTTCAAGAGAAACATTGGCAAGCTTCAGATCGTCCTTGCAAACGACCCCGTGCAGAGAGGAATTAATCTTCAATGTGCCTGTTCCGTTGATCGTCATATCATCCTTTGAATAGACTGCGCCGTCCTCTTTTGCAGAAGTGTCCTGATTCGTATAGGTCAGGCTGCTTTCCCCTGTGTTCTGAAGGATCACTTTATCCGCAGCTGTTACGCTGATACACGGAGCGGATGTATTTGTCATGCTGACATTATCCAGCAGCAGATACACATTTCCTGACTCTGTGCTGTCGCTGACAACGATCGATACTTCTTCTGAACTGCCGCTGATGTGATAGATACCCTTTGATGTAATGGTCAGCACGCCGTCTGAAAAGGAACCTCTGGTCGAATCTGAGATCGTTGCACTGCTGCCCGAAAGAACGATCTCCGCATTCGGTGTTTCTGAGCTGACGCTCTTGATATCGCTGTCAGAAAACATATCGGAAGTATTGATGTCGGAAGATGTTTCCGTGACGGTGCTTTCCGCAGCAGAGGAGGTGCTTGATGTATCCGAAGCAACAGAAGAAGCATTTGATGCAGCAGAAGATGTACTGCTTTCGGAAGAATTGGAACAGCCTGAGATCATTGCGGCTGCCAGTACCATAGACAGAAAAAGGATAAATGATCTTTTTTTCATACAATAACACTCCTTTACAGTTGATTCTGAGGCTCCGTATAGGGAAGCACGGAGATCTCAAGATTGCCGTTTTTCGTGCGAAGCTCGTCAATGAATGTCTTTTCTTCCGCAGGATCCTTCATCACGATCTTGAAGGACAGACGGAACATTGAGCCCATGCCTGTGGTCTTGACACCTGCGTTTTCATAGCTTCTCAGATAATGACGGAAGGTGTCGTCAAAGGCGCCTGAATATTCCAGCGATTCAGGGATCGTGATCCGCAGCATTCTTTCTTCGGTCATAGACTTATGCTCAAAGATCGGCAGCAGCGACAGGATCAGATACAGTCCTGCCATACCGATCAGGATGATCACACCGTAGGCGATATATCCCATACCAAAGGCGATACCTGAACCCATAGCGATCAGCAGAGAAGTGATCTCGTCTGCGCTGCCCGGCGCTGAACGAAAACGGATCAGGCTGAATGCGCCGCCTACCGCAACACCTGCGCCGATGTTGCCGCTGACAAACGTAATCACCGCCGAAACGATGAACGGTACGACTGCCGTGACGATAAAGAAGCGGCGTTTTGCACGGATCTTAAAGGAGATCAGCCATGCAAACACAAAGCCCGATAAAATGGATGCTGCCGCCATAATGAAAAACTGCGAAGCAGTAACTCCCGAAACAGAATTGTAAATCGTATCAAACATAATCAAACATTCCTTTCATTTTTTGCTTTATACAGCTGTTGACGGTACGCCTCACCATATTTGGAGAAACTGCCCTTATAAATGTGTCCTTCTGTTAAGATCTTTGAAAGCCACAGCGGAACTGCCTGCTGTACCTTTACTTCTAAAATGGTATAGCCCTCTTTCAGCAATGAGTTGCCTTCCATTGAGGTCGTCAGATTCAGATCCTCGTATCGGTAGCGCGGATTGTGGTCGATAGTCAGACGGAGGTCTCCGTCCGGCTGAAAGTAGGCGATCCTGTCATAAACGATCAGGCATGCCGGCACAAGCGTCCGGTAATAATCACGGAAGGTGGTGATCTCTTTGTTGATCTGACCGCCTGCGCAGATATCCCCTTCTCCGTAAAAAAACTTATTGACAAGAGGGATGGTCGATTGTACCCTTCTCTTATACACAATACCGTAAGCCTTTCGTTTCAGCTCTAAAAACACGGGGGATTCTTCGGTGGCGATGCCGTAGGAACGAAGGCGTATTTTTTCTTTGAACGGCGGTTTTTCTACGGATGTACGGATCAGGCGGTAATTCGGCGTATCGTAATATAGGGATGCGATCGAGGTAAG
>ONYV01000301.1:0-2153 GCA_900322105.1 uncultured Eubacteriales bacterium
GGTTCAACGTCATCATCGTCGATCACATCGCCTGTTTCGGAGATCGAGGTGAGGGCAACATCGTCCAGCATAATGTCATCAAGTGTTTCAACGATCTCAATGCCCATCTGTTCTAACGTATCATAAAATTTTTCGAGCTGATCGGGATCAATATCCATCTCACCGATGGCATCCAGAATCTCTTTATTGCTGATCTGACCTTTTTGCTTTCCCATTTCCATCAGGTCTTTCAGGCCGGTTCTCTTATCAGGTTGTGCTCCAATCATTTGTCATACCTCCAATGATTTCTTGGACAATATATCACAAATCAAACCTTACGGCAGCTTTGTGCAGTGTTGTCCCTGTTCCTTTTCTTTTGCTTGTATGTGACATACTCCCGCCGCCTACGCTAACGCTTAGAGGCGGGGGCTTCTCGTTCAAGTACGGCAACCCGTACAGCCGGTGCGAGCTAACCCCGCGTGTCCCAATGATATTTCTGCGAATTTACTGTTTTTTGTTTCTCAGACGGCGGATCTGCTCCAGCAGTGTTTCATCGTCCGCCTTAGCGATCTCTTCGGGCGTGAGCTTTTCTTTTTCTTCCCGAAGGATCTCAAGATATGCTTTGACGGCTGCTTTCGGGTCGTCCTCACGAGGATGAGAGGACAGGATGCCCGACAGTCGGTTCATCTCCTGATCTGTCAGCGAATCGGAGATATCGGTGATACCGAACTCCAGACCTTCATCCGCACGGCTTTTCATGAGTCGGAAGATCCTTTGATGAAAGTCCGACTGAAATAACTCGGGTGAAGTAGTTCTGAACAGCTCCAAAGCGATGTCGGGGTCGGTAAAGAGGATTGCGACAAGCGCTTCTTCCGTACTGACAAGGCGCAGACTGAATCCTTGCTCCGAAGGAGATCTCTGTTTCGAGCCGCTGATGAGGTCACGCTGAATATCCTTCTGAAGTTTTTGTATGGAATCACGTGCCTGACGGCGCATACTTTTGTCGACTTGTTGCTTGATGGCGTTTTTATCAACATTCAGTTCTTCGGAAAGCTTTGAGATATATACATCACGCTCAATGCTGTTGTCAAGAGTAGAGAGCAGCTTTGCGGCTTCTGTCAGGAAAGACACTCTTTGCAGTGTAACATCCATATCGTAGTTTGAGCGGAGCTTGTTCATGCGGTAGTCGATGTCGTTGCCGCATTTTTCAAGCAGCATACGGAATCTTGCAGCGCCCTGATCTCCGTGCGACTTGATAAATTCATCAGGGTCTTTTCCGTCTGGTACGGTCAGGATCTTGATGTTCAGCCCCGTGGGACGGAGAATGTCGATGGCTCTGGCGGTAGCAGTCTGACCTGCCCTGTCGGCATCGTAACAGATCACGATCTCATCACAATAGCGTTTCAAAAGGGTCGCCTGTTCTTTTGTCAAAGCAGTGCCAAGGGTCGCAACAGCGTTTTGAAAGCCTGCCTGATGCAGGGCGATCACGTCCATATAGCCTTCTACGAGGATCAGTTGTCCGTGGGCTTCATTTTTGGCAAACTGCAAAGCAAAGAGATTGCGGCTTTTACTAAATACAGGCGTATCGGATGTGTTGAGATATTTTGGCTTGATATCGCTCATGATCCTGCCGCCAAAGGCGATCACACGCTTTTGCAGATCGATGATGGGGAACATCACTCTGTCTGTAAAGCGGTCATAAGGATATCCTTTTTGGGACTGATTGGCTAAATTCGCCTGTATCATTTCCGTTGAGGAAAAGCCCTTGCTTTTCAGGTGGTTGACCAGCGCAAAACGGGATTTTGGCGAATAACCCAGACCGAAATGAGTGATGGTTTTCGGAGTGAGCTTTCGTTCAAGGAGATAGTTGAGCGCTTCTTTGCCTTCGGGCGTATAAAGCGCTTTGACATAGAATCTTGCTGTCTCACGGTTCGCTTCATAGATGCGCTGCCGCAGTCGGGAAGAACCCTGATCGAAACTGTTTTCGGGGATCGTCATGCCTGCCTTTTGCGCTAACAGTTTCACAGCGTCCACATAGTCGAGGTTTTCGATCTTGCGGATGAACTGTATCACATCGCCGCCTTCCTGACAGCCGAAACAGTGGTAGATGCCCAAGTCGGGAGATACGCTGAAAGAAGGTGTTTTTTCTCCGTGAAACGGACAGAGGCCCCAGT
>ONYV01000301.1:2181-4338 GCA_900322105.1 uncultured Eubacteriales bacterium
TCATTCCTTCTTTTTGTGAAAAATCAAAAAAGTTCTGTCGCTTTCCGATGTCGGAAGAAGTAAAGTCGGTTCACGAGATGATACTCCATGCGTTCGGAATAAAGAGAGAGGTGAATTTTTCGTTGGCATAGTGATCGGTCATTCCTGAGATATAGTCACACACGGCTCTGTTCAGACCTTCATTTTCCGCCACAAACTGCAGTTCGGAAGGGAGAAGTTGAGGATGATCTACAAAATAGGTAAACAAAAGCCGTATCAGGGTCGGGACTTTCTTTTCTTCTTGTTTGGCATAAGCGTTGCAGTAAACGCTGTCGAACATAAACTGATGAAGCCGGTCAAAAGCATTTTGGATCTCGTCAGACATTTTCAGCGTATCGTTTTCGGTATGCTCTATCACAGACGTCACCATTGTGTTGATGCGTGTGCTGGTTTTATCGCCGAGGATCTGTATCAGGTCGGAAGGGATATCCTCTTGTCGGATGACGTCGGCACGGATGGCATCGTCGATATCGTGGTTGATATAGGCGATCCTGTCGGCAAGACGGACGATCCGTCCTTCCATAGTGTCGGCTTCCTGTCCTTTGGTGTGGCAGAGGATGCCGTTTCGTGTTTCATAGCTGAGGTTCAGTCCCTGACCGTCCTTTTCGAGTACATCCACAACACGCAGACTCTGCTCATAGTGGCGAAAACCGCCCTTCATCAAGTCGTTGAGCGCTCTTTCGCCTGCATGACCAAAAGGCGTATGCCCGAGATCGTGCGCTAAGGAGATCGCTTCGGTAAGGTCTTCATTCAGACGGAGAGAACGCGCGATGGTTCTGGCGATCTGGGAAACCTCGAGTGTATGTGTCAGACGTGTACGGTAATGGTCGCCTTCGGGAGAAAGAAACACCTGTGTTTTATGTTTCAGGCGGCGAAACGCTTTGCAGTGGATGATCCTGTCACGGTCACGCTGAAAGCAGGTGCGGATGGGACAGGGATCTTCCGCTTTCAAACGTCCCTTGCTGTTCATGGAAAGGGCAGCAAAGGGGGAGAGTGTCTGCTGTTCGATCTGTTCGGTTTTTTCACGTATCGTCATAACATCGCCTCCCGAAAAGCTCTTTAATGACTTATACGCAGAAAAAAGCAAAAAACCTTTTTTATTTCAGCATTTTCTGTGATGATTCTAAAATTTTCGTTCAGCCTTTTTTTGGAAAGTATTTTGTCGAGAGTATATCGGTGCTGACGCTGCCGCAGGTGGCGTCTGCTAACTGCTTCTGAAAAGCGGAGAGCCTGTCTTCTGCAATATGGTATTGCAGTGTCACATTGTCGGTAAAGGCGGTGTTGTCGATCACGCCGCCGAAAGACGGTATCATTCCCGACAGCTTTCCGTATTGAGCGTAATCGCAGGTAAGGCTGCAAACAGAACAGCTTTCCATTGTGACGATGCCTCCCGCTTCCAGTGCAATCTTTGCGCCTTTGGTATAGGCGCGCACAAGCCCTCCTGCGCCCAGCAATATGCCGCCGAAATATCGTGTCACCACCACAACGGCATCCGTCACGCCTGATTTCACCATCACGTCCAGCGTTGGCACGCCTGCTGTGCCGTGAGGTTCGCCGTCATCGCTGTAACGTTTGAGCTGACCGTCACGCAGAATATAGGCATAGACGTTGTGAGTGGCATCCCAGTGCTTCTGACGTTTCTCATTGATGAAATCCAGCGCTTGCTGCTCTGTCACAACGGGTTTCACATAGCCGATAAAGCGTGAACGCTGCTCGATAAATTCATCGGCGGCTTCGTTTTCGACTGTTTTGTAGCTCTGCATTCTGACACTTCCTTTCGATAAAGACAGAAAAAGACGACACATTGTCTGTGCCGTCCTGATCATTAGCTTACGAGCATTATTTACCCATACCGTAGCGCTTCTTGAATTTATCAACGCGACCGCCTGTATCAACAAGCTTCTGTCTGCCTGTGAAGAACGGGTGACACTTTGAGCAGATTTCAACACGGATGTTGCTCTTGGTCGAACCGGTTTCAATTACATTACCGCAAGCACAAGTAATGGTTGTCTGCTGATAATTAGGATGAATGTTCTCCTTCATGGTTACTCACCTCTTTCGTTTCTCCATAGATAACATACGAATTATAACACATACCTCTTCAAATTGCAAGGGCTT
>ONYV01000300.1 GCA_900322105.1 uncultured Eubacteriales bacterium
TCAGCGGACTTTGTCAGCTCTGTTTCCATAAGCTGCACTGCCTGTCCGTTGCCCTGCATCAGAAGGGTCAGGATATCGCAGTGATTCTTCTTTTCTTCCTCAGACAGTTTATTGTAAGCCTCATCGCCCATTTCGTACTTTGTCTGATTGATGAGCAGATCGCCCAGCGGCTTTCCGCCTGTGTCATCATCTGTCAGCAGGTTGAGCAGCATTCTGTAATAGTTTGCACGCTTGTAGTTGATGGAATCCTTCGGCTTTTTAAGGTTCTCACGGTATTCCGTCAGCGTTGCGATAAACCGATCGACAAAAGGCTTGATCTGTGTGTCCATGTGGGTGTCCATGAGTTTTTCATAATCCTGGAAGCTGTAACCGCCGTCCATGTTCATAACGGCAAGGTCTGTGATCGCATCATCTGCGTCTTCGGTTGTCTTGTAGCCGAGATAGACGATCTTCTGGTTAGGACCTTTTTTCAGGATGCTTTTTGAGCCTGCGTCCTTGTTGAGATCGGCGTATTGTCCGCTGTCGTCTGTCAGAATGGTGAAACCTTCCGCCAAAAGCTCTTTGGCGGCTTCCTCGGATTTTACTCCCATGCCGACCTTAACTTCGCTGATATAGGTTTTCTTTGCACTCTCAGCCGCTGATGCAGCGACCTGCGCAGGACCAAGTATCAGCATTGTTACGCAGAGAATCACAGATGTGATGATGATCGAGATTCTTTTCATGATCGTAGTCCCCTTTTCATAATTTGTTCAAAAGAGTTCCTCGGAAACTTCCGAAGCACCGTCTTACTTGTCTCTTCTGCGTAATACGGCACTTCTCCAGTTCCCGAGGAAGTCTGATTATGCAGGGAGTGCTGTTTTCTTTTTCTTTTTGCCTGCCACTGTCATGATAATGGCTGTAACGGCACATCCGACAATCAGTCCTATAACGCCACCGAGTGCGATGGAACTACCGGAGAAGACCGAGCCTGCCGCTGTCATTTCCTTGACAGAAGCGTTATCGTGCTTGTAGTAAACAAAAGTACCGTTGTTCGGGTCATTGTAACAATAGAACAGACTGGTGAGATTGAACGCAGCTGTTTCACCGAAACGGTGGATACCTGTGGTATTGTCGTCGGGTGATTTAGTACCCCACTGCACTTTCAGCGAGTCTGCAAGGATCGGCGCACCGTTTTCATACTTAACACTATAAAGTGAGAGCCATTGTTTACCGACATCGCCGTTGAGGTCGTTGCGGTCTTTCAGAATCTCAAAGTTCTTCTTTTCCACATCACTGCTGCCCTGCTTTCTGTTGCAGGATACGACCTTATAATAAGCGGTCTGGTTCTGGATCATGATTGTTTCGCCCATTTCATTCTTAGCAGTGATATCGGCTTCGTCAACAATATACTTCGGGATCGGTGAGAAATCGACTTTGTAGTATTCCATCATCTCAGAGATGGTGGTGTAGATGGAATAACCGGCCAGTAATGCCGCTGCAATCGAAAAGCCTGCCGTAAGGTATTTACAGACGGTTGATCTTGTGGCAAATTGTTTTGACGCCTCTATATACTCAGGTTTATTTTTGAGAAAGATCAGGCGGTTCATTGCTCGCCTTTGTGCTAATGGTGTAGATAAATCGCCATACATGTTGCTTTTAGTAATTGGTCCATAACTATCTACTGTCTTCTGTAAAATATCTGCCTGTTTTAGTATATCCGGCTTCAGCGTCATTCCAAGTGCAGAGCCTGCTGCCGCAATTCCCGCAGCAGCCGTGCAGCTCCAGAGTACAACGCCCAACGTGCTCAACTGGAATGTAGTCACAGCATCCTTTGCGCTTGACTTTTGACGGAGTGCATCATTTGTCAGGGCAACGCCGCCTCTTTCGTAGATTTCACGGTTAACATCCTGGAAGATCGAGGCAGACGTCAGACTATCTACATTCACAGTCTTGAAACCGTTTTCGTCTGTGACCGCCATCAGGATCATATCTTTGATAGAAAGGAAGTCAAGACCCGCGATCTGTCCGCCGGAAAGGGCTTCTACAATCGGATACAGTTCACGGATGGTGTCCTCATCAAAGAATTCGGACTGATCTCTTTCAAAGAATTCAAGAAGTGTACCGTCACCGTATTCAGTCGCTTCAAGGTAGTCATGGGCAACAATATCCTCTGCCGCCATGCCGCCCTT
>ONYV01000297.1 GCA_900322105.1 uncultured Eubacteriales bacterium
TTGCAGAAACAGCTAAGAAGGATGACGAAGCTCAAGAAAATTACAATGTGAAAGTGTGAATTTTATCCTCCCCCGGCACATCACGGCTATTACGCTGTCCGGGAGCATCTGCAAAGGCAGCATCAATGATCGTTCCTTTGTGAGTGATCAGTCCCTCCGATTCAAGCATAGCATCAAATATGCAAAACAGTTCTTCCATATTGCGCACTGTCTTGACAAAACAGACATAATTGTTTATAATGATATCAAGTTATTCATTCAAGCATTTAACTCGATAATTTATAAAGGGAGTGAATCAAATGGACGTTATCAATGAAAACATTCCGATTTTTGCAAGGATTGCGGAAGGAATCAAGGATCACATTTTAGCAGGCGATATCAAAGAAGGCGAGCAGCTCACATCTACTACGCAGATCTCCAAGGAATACAATATCAACATCGCTACTGTCAATAAGGGAATCAATGTCCTGGTTTCGGAAGGGGTCGTGTTCAAGAAACGGGGCATTGGAATGTTTGTTGCAGACGGCGCTGTGAAAAAACTTATTGAGGAGCGCAGAAAGGTCTTTAAGGAAAGATACATTGCAGGTACTCTTCAGGAAGCAAAGCGTCTTCGCTATACCGTAGAGGAGCTGCAAAAAATGGTGGCAGAGGTTTACGCTGAAGATCATAACGATCCGCCTGCGGAAGCCTGAGAGCGATCATCCATAGGGTATCAAACAGTAAATAAGGCAGCCGTCACTCACTGCATGGGGGGAGTGACGGCTGCCGTTTTTTTGTATAAACATCTTGCAGGAGCGGTTTCGTAAAAAGTCTGTCAGGATGGCAGACCATGCCTTGCGGCTCTGTATCCCGTTCATTTGTCTTTCGTTTGCCATTCTGAGGAAAAGTGACGATATGGCAGTGAGGTCGGGGCAAAACTGCGTTCCATAGAAAAATGCAGAAGCGAAAGATCCGCATATTCTGACAACAGACTGCTTCGGAAACTTCCGAAGCACCGTCTTACTTGTCTCTTCTGCGTAATATGGCACTTCTCCGGTTCCCCGGGAAGTCTCGAGTGTACCGCTTACAAGTGATCTCATCCCGAAACAACAAAAAGCATACCTGCGCAGATATGCTTGTACAGGAAGCTCGTCCTGCCGCAGATACGCAGATATGCTTTTTTTACGCTGCATCATGCTTTTTCAAAGCGCTGCGGAGCGATCATCGGATCAGGAGTTTTTCGGAGTATAGGTCACGCCGTCGCCGTAGATCGTTGTCCAGTCGTTTTTCATTGAAACGGCTGTCCATCCGTTTTCTTCGCAGCTTGCGCGCATACTGTCGGCTTTTTTCAGATTGCCGTTTTCTCTTTCGAGATCGTCGCAGCAAAGCAGGAATGCGCCGCTCTTGTATTGGTTGTTGGTGATGACATAGTTTGCCATAGCCGCATCGCCCGAGCTGTTGCCAAAAGCAAGAACAGGCTGCTGACCGATCTCACGCTCGATGACGGAGACTTTATTCATTTTCAGGTTCTTGGTGATGAACTGACCGCCTGTGATGAGCTTGTCGTCCTTAGAGAAGGTGTAGTCCAGTCCGTCTTTATCGCCCTGACCGGAAGCCACGAAGGATTCGTCCGAACCGATCATCTGACTGAGCGGAATGTCGATCACGCCGTCGACCAGTCCGCGGGTGATAAGACGGTCGGTGCCGCTGATGATGTATACCTTGAAGTCATTTGCCTGCAAATAATCTACCACCTGCAGCATGGGCTTATAGAATGCCTGAGCGTTTGTCATATTGCTGTAGCTGTTCATCGGCTGATCTCTGTACGCTTTGACATATGCGTCAAATTCGTCAATGGTCATACCCTTGAAAGCGGTAGCAACGGCTGTGCCGTGTTTGACATCCAGTCCCTTGGGATATTCGCCTGTCTGGAAATAGGTTTCGATGACAGCGGCGGTCTCTTTTTCTTCGTCGCTTGCCTTGTCTTTGTAATCGGGGTCTTCCATCACACGGTGATAGAGCAGCTTGTGGTCAAAATAGCCGGGGTCTGTTTCACAGCAGAGCGTACCGTCCATGTCAAAGACAGCGATACGATCCTCTACGGGGATATAGTCGGCGGAGTTTTTGTCGGTGATTGCCTTGATATAATCCGTCAGTTCCGCTTTCAGCGGCGCAGTGTCTGTCCACAAAGAAAGGGGCTGCGCC
>ONYV01000294.1 GCA_900322105.1 uncultured Eubacteriales bacterium
GGGAGCGGCAGCTTGCCGCCGCAGGCTCTGCGCCCGCCGCCGCTTATGAGCAGCCGCCGCAGGTGGCGCAGCTTCCGGTACATTCGGGGGTGTAGTCGGCGGTTTCGGGGTCTTCGCCGTTAAAAGACTTTTCAATGATCGCATTGACACGGTTCATCAGCGCATCATAATCTTTTTTGGTGTCGTTATAGTTGATCATGCTTTGGTTTGACATGATCTCACCGTAAATGCGGCGCATCGCACGGGAAACTTCCGCAGTCTTAACAGGGTCGCTCTTGTCAGCGGCGGACATATCGCTGAGTTCCTCTCTCTTGCTGCCGAAATCCTCTAACAGCTTTTGCAGTTCGGGATCGTTGTCGGCTGTCTGCTTTGCCATATGAAAACGAATATAGGCTTCTTCCTGCTGTATCTTCTTGCCAAGTTCTCTTGTCAGAGCGATAACATCCATATTTTCCATCATAATGATCTCCTTTTTTTGTTATGCTATGTGAACCCTTTGTATCTGATATCAAAGAGTCTTTGCTTGTTTTCTGCTAACGTCACAGCCGTAAACACAGAATGTGACGTTTCCGATATATCCTCACTTCATATGCGCATTTTTGATGCACTGTCAATTTCTCGATCAGCATTCATGATGCTGATCGCCGAACACGTTCTTTCATTCGGTAACGCCGTCAAGCTCTCCTCTGAGAATGAAATTGCGTGCTTCGGTGATCTTTGCATAGCGGAAAGTACCGATCAGATCGGGCGTTCCTGCAACCTCGACCACTACACCGCCTTGTGTGCGTGCATTCAAAACACCTTCCCTTGCCTGCTCTTCTACAAGCACTCTGCACACTTTCCCCACCATTGCGGCGGTGCGTTTTGCGGAGATCTGCTCTTGCAGCTTCAGCAGCTCACCCATGCGGCGCGCTTTGTCCTCGTGCGTATAAGGATCTTCAAAGGATGCCGCAGGCGTGCCGACTCTGGGGGAATAGATGAAGGTGAACAAAGACGTAAATTCGACCGTGCGGATCAGATCAAGCGTCTGCTGAAAATCTTCCTCTGTTTCTCCGGGAAAACCCACGATCACATCACTTGTCAGCGCAAGGTCAGGAATGCGCTCTTTGGCATAGTTTACGATATCCATATATTTTTCGACCGTATAGTGACGGTTCATTTTTTTCAGCAAGCGGTCACTGCCGCACTGAAACGGCAGGTGCAGGTGACGGGATATCTTCGGGTTCTCTGCGATCACGTCAATCAGTTCCTTTGATGCATCCTTCGGATGAGATGTCATAAAGCTCACCCAAAAATCCCCTTCGATATCGGCAACACTTTTCAGCAGCTGAGGAAAACGGATGTTTTCACTCAGTCCTTTGCCGTAGGAATTGACATTCTGTCCGAGCAGCGTGATCTCTTTGTAGCCCGACTGTACCATACCTTTGGCTTCTGTTAAGATCACGGCGCTTTCACGGCTTCGTTCTCTGCCGCGCACATACGGCACGATACAGTAGGTGCAAAAATTGTCACAGCCGTACATCACGGGCAGCCATCCTTTGAAGCTGCCGTCACGATGGATCGGAATGCCTTCATACAGTTTTCCGTCATCCGTACCTCTTTCAACAGTACGTTTTCCTGTCGTCACCGCATGGAACAGCAGTTCGGGGAAACGGTGTATCACATGAGTGCCAAACACCAGTCCCACATACGGATAGCTTTTGTAGATCTTCTCTGCAATATGTTCCTGCTCCATCATACAGCCGCAAAGAGCGATCAGCAGAGACGGTTTTTGCCGCTTGAGGGTCTTGAGCGCCCCGACATTACCGAACACTCTGTCCTCTGCGTGTTCACGCACAGCACACGTATTGAACAGAATGATGTCCGCTTCTTCTTTATCCTCTGTCAGCTCACATCCCATTTCTATGAGCATTCCCTTGATCTTTTCGCTGTCCGCTACATTCTGCTGACAGCCATAAGTATGTACAAACGCTTTCGGATGATCGGTATGATACCGCTCCGACAAGATATCTCCCAGCAAAGAAATATACTCCGTCTGCTCCTCCGGAATCCATTCATTAACCTTCTTCTCCATTTCCCTCTCCTCCTACAGCGGCAAGCTGCCGCTCCCCTTTGTGGAATCATTGGTGTTCTCTCTTCGCACCGCCGTCGCAGGCTGTATAGCCTGCTTTGGGCTTGATTCCTCACGGCACGCAACTTCTTCATGCTTTG
>ONYV01000293.1 GCA_900322105.1 uncultured Eubacteriales bacterium
ACATAGTTGTAGCGATGGTGGAACTCGCCCCAGACATGGACATTGACGGTCTTGGTGAAAAGGTACTGCGCCGGATGACAGAGAAAAAACTGATCGCTTCTCCTCTTGATCTGTATCGTCTGACAAAAGAGGATATCAAGACCCTTGACAACAAAAAAGACAAATCCGCCGATAATCTCATCAGCGCCATTGAAAAATCAAGATCGAATGATCTGTACCGCATCGTCTTTGCGTTGGGCATTCGTCATATCGGACAAAAAGCGGCAAAGCTCCTCTCTGACCGCTTCCGCACACTGGATGCGATTGCAAACGCTTCTGTCGAGGAAATATCCGAGATCGAAGGCTTTGGCGGCATCATGGCGGAAAGCGTCTTTGCATATTTTGCGCTGGAAGAAAGCAAAAAACTCGTCAGCGAGATCAAAGCGCTTGGCATCAACACCTCAAACCTGAAAGAGGATATGCCCGTTTCCACAGACAGCCCGATCTACGGCAAAACGTTTGTCATCACAGGCACTTTGCCAAACTACAAGAGATCGGAAGCAGCGTCGATGATCGAATCATTTGGCGGAAAGGTTGCATCCTCTGTTTCCAAAAAGACAGATTATGTGCTTGCAGGAGAAGAAGCAGGCAGCAAGCTGACAAAAGCGCAGTCGCTCGGCATCACGATCATAGATGAAGCTGCATTTTTGGAGATGTGTAAAACGATCGGTCAGGGAGATTGAATAAAATGATCAGGAAGTTTATCAGGGCATATTCCAGAAAAGCCCTGCACCAGACACAGCGTTTTCTGAAATGGATACTGGTTGCAGGTGTAACAGGTCTGTTTGTCGGAAGCGTCAGCACGTTATTTACGTTTCTCCTGAACAGTGCGACCACCTTTCGGCAGGAACACGACTGGATATTATATTTTCTGCCGCTGGCAGGTATTGTGACGGTATTTTTATACAGTATTTTCAAATACAAAAACGACAAGGGTACGAATCTTGTTTTGTCGACCATTCATGCAAAGGACGAAATGCCTTTCCGCATGGCGCCGCTGATCTTTATCACAACGATACTGACGCATCTTTTCGGCGGTTCGGCAGGACGTGAGGGCGCAGCCCTGCAGCTTGGCGGCAGTCTTGGCAATCAGCATGGCAGATGGCTCAGGTTTGACGATGACGACAAGCGTGTTGTGGTTCTTTGCGGCATGAGCGCGGCGTTTTCGGCTGTATTCGGTACACCAATGGCGGCAGTTGTATTTTCTCTTGAAGTCGGCAGTGTCGGCGTCATGTACTATGCAGCTCTATTGCCGTGTGTATTTTCGTCCCTTGTCGCCTCTTACTTTTCGTCCTTTTTCGGATTGAAAAAGAATATTTTTCACGAACTGGTCTTTCCTCCTCTCGGCGGCATGAATGTTCTATGGACACTGCTTTTGACGGTGATCTGTGCGCTTTTGAGCATTGCGTTCATCATGTGCTTACACTTCACGGGTGATCTGATGCGCAAGTATCTGAAAAACCCCTATATCCGCATCTGGCTTTCGGGTTCAGTGATCGTGATCTTTTCTCTGCTGCTGCAAACAAGAGATTACAACGGCGCAGGAATGGACGTGATCGCAAATGCTGTCAATTACGGCAGAGCAGTCCCCTATGCTTTTCTGTTGAAAATGATATTCACCGCCATCACGATCGAATCAGGTTTTCGGGGCGGCGAGATCGTCCCTGCGTTCTTTATCGGCGCAACCTTTGGCGCATTTTACGGTTCGCTTGTCGGTTTCTCTCCGCAGGTCTGTGCGGCTGTTGGTCTGATCGCCATGTTCTGCGGCGTTACCAACTGTCCCATCACGTCTCTGCTCATCAGTTTTGAGCTTTTCGGAGACGGCGGCATTCCCTTTTTCCTCATCGCCGTTGCCGTCAGCTATTTCATGTCCGGCTACTACGGTCTCTATGCCGACCAAACCATCGTCTACTCCAAATACCGCGCCCGCTTCCTAAACCGCAAAACCAAACAATAACGCAGAGCCTGCGGCGGCAAGCTGCCGCTCCCAATTGGGGAATCATCGGTGTTATACCTCGAAACCGCCGTCACAGACTATGACATACAGTAGGTGCGGTAAAGTTACTAAGTGTCACGAATCATAATTTCATGAGGAAGTTAGCCCAAAGCAAGCCTTTCGGCTTGCGACGGCGATGCGTAGAATGCATCCCCGCGGGATGCCGCACCGTCTTATT
>ONYV01000292.1 GCA_900322105.1 uncultured Eubacteriales bacterium
ACCGCGCGGCGGAGGAAACGGGGATGCCCATCGTGCTGCAGTTTGCGCAGTGCCACGAGGAACTGGTGCCGCTGAAGGTGATCGGCCCCGTGATGGTGGCTGAGGCAAAACGGGCGAAGGTGCCGGTATGCGTGCATCTGGATGACGGCGAGGATCTCGCGCACCGGCGAAGGACGCGAGTGAGTCGCGGCGTGGCTGAAATTGCTGTTCCAATTGCTCATTTTTAAAACGCCTCCTGAAAAACAGTGTATGATTTGTGCGTGAGGCCGAAAACAACGTCTCGAAACCTTTTGCTCAAATTATTCCCGTAATTATACTCAATGTTGGGGGAAAAATGCAAGGCTCATCTCAGGAAAAACACGACGCTTGACAAAATACATACGACAGACATGAAAAGGAGAGAGATGCTGCCATGAAATTAACGGTACTGGCGCCTGCAAAGCTGAATCTGTTTCTGGATATCACAGGAAAGCGAAGTGACGGGTATCATATCGTCAACATGGTGATGCAGGCGGTCTCACTGTATGATGAAGTAACGGTCGGTCTGACAGACAACGATATCAGAATCGAATGCAGCGATAAAGAGATCCCCTGTGATGAAACGAACACGGCATATCGCGCGGCAAAGGCTTTTTTTGAAGCGGTCGGCGGTGACAGAGGAGCAGTGATCCGCATCAAAAAGCGGATCCCCTCTCAGGCAGGAATGGCAGGCGGCAGTACGGACGCGGCGGCTGTCTTATGGGCGCTGAACGAGCTGACAGGCGCATCCCTTCCTTTGGAAAAATTAGCGGACATTGCCGAAACGATCGGGGCGGACGTGCCATTTTGTCTGTATGGCGGAACGATGACGGCAGGCGGTATCGGTACGATCCTCAGTCCGCTGCCCGATATGCCTGAATGCGCTGTCGTAGTGGTGCAGCCCGATGTTCGTATCTCTACTGCGCAGGCGTATCGTCTGTCGGATGAAAAAGGGTATGACGCCACAGCGGATGCCGAACAGGTGATCGGCGGCATTGCAGAAGGGTGTTTGAAGGACATTGGCGCAGGACTGTATAATAAATTCGAGAAGATCGTGGAGATACCCGAAATTGAGTCGGTCAAAGAAACTATGATGAACGCAGGCGCTGTCGGCGCTTGTCTGACAGGAAGCGGCTCTGCTGTGTTCGGATTGTTTGAAGACCGCAGCATGGCGGAGGACTGCGCCGACCTTCTTGAAAAGAAATACGATCGGGTCTATGTGGTGAAGCCTGTTTCAACAGGACCTGTCAGAAAATAACAGGACGATCATGGAGGATTACTGAACGAGGAGATGAGCTTATGCATTCATCCGCAGGAAAAACGATCGCTGTTGTGGTGGTTTCGATGATGGCGGCTTCGATCGTATCAGGCTGTCAGGAGACCGGCTATGCCGAACATACAGGCAAAACGTCCGAATCTTCTTTCAAAGCAGGTTCGAGCGCTGTTTCCGAGCGCAGTGACAGCCGTACCTCTGCGCTGAACAGCAGTGTAATATCTGAAAGCAGCGGCTTACCGTCAGAAGAAACTGACGGTGAAGAGGTTTCGGAAGACGTTACAGACGACAGCACGGAAAGCACGGTAAAAAGTCCCTTTGAGGAAATGGAAAATATTGAAGCGGATCAGGTTACGTATGCTTTGTCGGGTCATAGTGCGGATCAGCGTCTTGACCTGCTGTATGCAGAGTTCAATAACAGCACAAAATACGGCGGAGCGACGTTTATCATCGGTTCAGGTGTGCTGTCCTCGGAAGAAGATCCTTTTCACCTCAGCAAAAGCATATGCGGAACGGTCAATTCTGTCAGTCGGTCGGAATCGGAAGACGGTACGCTGACAGTTTCCGCCGTCATCCTTTCCGAGAGCTTTGCGCAGGAAGCAATACAGATCGTGCGGTATCCTGACAGTGATGAGATGCTGTTTCGTGTTGACGGGATGGACGAGGAATTTCGTGTTAATGTGGTTTCCAATGCGTCCGCTGCGTCTGCTTTGGAAAAAATATCGAATGCGCTCTCAACGGTTTCGGAGGATGGATAAGGCTGCTGAAAAGCACGATCTCAGATATCCGATGGAAATGTTCCGCTTTTTTTCGTCTGTGGAATGAGCAGACGTAAGGGCAATAAAGCAGAAAGTCTGTCTTTCGGATCATGAAAAGTTTGCAAAAAACGGACGGTGGAGCGGACAAACGCAGGCTCTTTTCAG
>ONYV01000289.1 GCA_900322105.1 uncultured Eubacteriales bacterium
TGCAAATGAACAAATCATTATTGCTTTTGAGCAGTCAGAGAAAGAAGTTTCTGACTTACATCAGCGTACAAAAGAAGGTATCGAAACTGTCAAGAATTATGATCCTGACCACATGAAAATGATCTATGAGGCGCAGGACGAGCTGAAACAGGGAATTAGACCGGTGCTGAAAAGCTATCCCGATATTTCAGAGTTTGACACCATATTCCTGGGTTATCCAAACTGGTGGGGAACGCTGCCGATGCCTGTTGTGGGCTTTCTGGAGCATTATGACTGGAACGACAAGCGTATTATCCCGTTCAATACCAGCGAGGGCAGCGGCGCAGGAACAAGCCAAAGTAAGATCATTGAACTGTGCAAGGGAGCAAAGGTGGAAGATGTGTATGAACTCCGTGGCTCACAGGTCAGCAGTAAGAGATCTGAGATACAGGCTTGGGCGATGAGAACAGTATAATGAAAAGCAAAATAAAACGGCGATTCATCATTGAACCGCCGTTTTATTGTTTCGTTTCAAAAGCATTTGCAGGATAAATCCCACATAGGAAAACAGCACCATGACAGACAGGTATTGAAGTGCAGTCATCAAAGCAGAAGCGTTTGTGTCGATAAATACGAATTGCACCTTGCCAAACATATAGTCTGTAAATTTCAGAGAGATAAACTCATATACACCAACTGCTCCGATCACACCGAAGATGATACGCAAAGCCCATACCACAGCCTTCTTTTTCAGCTTCATTCGTGCCGCCATCTGCGAAATATGCATACCGAGATGAACGCTCATCATCACAAGTCCCCAGTAGGCGCAGAGCATATGCACTGTTCTGGCGAACATCGCACCGCCGATATTCACAAAGGTAAAAACGTGCTTTGAGATCACGATACCGCTGTACATCAGTCCTACCATACACAGGAACACAAGCGCATTGACCGCTGTATTCACACTCCTGCGAAGGTCATATTTCCCCTTGAAAAGTGACATTATCCAACCGAAGTTCAGGATATGATGTAAAATGAACAGACCGAACATCGCAATTCCGATCACTTCATGTGCCGTTTCTCCCACGATAGAATAGCACATCAGAACGGGCAGAGCCGCTGTCATCAGAATGTCAGCGACTGTTTTTATCTTCATTTTCATATCAGAATCCCAGCCCGTCAAGCCAGTCACGGACGGACTGTTGTGTATCGGAATTGAACTCCTGCGCAGTCTTGCCTTGTATCGCCATGCCGTCAAGCACCTGTGCATTCGGCAGATAGCCTCCGATCGCAGAATAAGTTCCCGATTCACCGCTGCCTTCGTGGGTGTTGAACGGTATCACTACCTTGTCGGAAAAGTCATAGCTGTCCATAAAGGTATAGACCGCCATCGGCATATCGCCCCACCAGATCGGATAGCCGAGGAACACAATGTCATACTGCTCCATATTATCAACAGTTCCGCTCAGTTCGGGACGGGCTTTGTCAGCAAGCTCCTGCTTTGCCACATCGCAGCAGTCATCATAATCGGCAGGATAGGGCGTTACTGTCTCGATATGGAAGCTGTCTGCACCGACTTCACTTGTGATATACTCTGCAACGATCTGCGTGTTGCCTTTCTCTATCGTGCCAACATTGCAGTTTTCATCGGCACGGGAGAAGTACGCAACAAGGATATTATTGTCGTCAGAAGCAGGCTCGTTTTCCGATGGTGCTGCATCTGTGACCGCTTCAGAAACAACTTCGCTTTTTGCGGAAGTGTCCTCTGTTTTCTCAGTTGTTGTATCGGTATTGCTGTTCTGCTTGTTCAGCTTTTCCTGCACTGCTGCCTTATCGCTGTCAGCAACGCTTGGGGCAGATGCAGGCTCTCCGCTGCCGCAGGCGGTTAGTGTCAATCCCATCATAAATGCTGTGATCACTGTTATTACTCTGCTTTTCATATCGCACCTCACTCAGTTGGTCTTAAATTGCCATAAAAATAGCTCGAAGTCGCACCGCCGTCACACAGGAAGGTGGGACCTGTGATAAATGCCGCCTTTTCGCTCATAAGCAGCTCTGCCACATTTGCGACTTCATCAGCAGTACCCGGTCTGCCTGCCGGACACTTTGCAAACATATTCTTGTAGAAATCGCCCCTCGGACCGTTGAATTCGTCTATCGCAAGCGGTGTTACGATGATTCCGGGCGCAATATCATTGAGCCTTGCACCACGCTTGCCCCACTTGACACACTCAGCCATAACACGTTTTTCATTGCAGCGTTTCGCCATTTGATA
>ONYV01000330.1 GCA_900322105.1 uncultured Eubacteriales bacterium
TTTGCTGCAAGCGTTTTTTCTGTCTTGTCTGTTTCAGATGTCGGCTCGGCAGACTTTTCCGGTTTCTCCTCGTCTGATGTTTTCTGTATCTTATCCGACACCGTATTTACATTACTGCTTTCGTCTGCCTGTTTTACATCGGCATTTGCCGCCGCAGTCAGATCCGACTCTGTCTGCAAGCGTTCTTGTTTGTCCTCAGCAGCAGGCTCTGTCTGTTTGGCATCGTCAATGAAGATCTCCTTGCTGCTTCTCAGGTCAAAGCCGACAGCAGTTTTATCGTCCGTTTCTGAATGCACTACAAATGCCGATCTTCCGGCTCGCGGTTTTACAGACGCAGCAGGCTTCTGCTGACTTTGCATTAATGTATCCAGCGCTTTTTTTCTGATCTCAAGTTCTTCTTTGGTACAGTAATAAAAACTGCCGCAGTTCGTTACACAAAACACCTTTGGCTCACTGGTCATCACATTCAGCCGCTGAGTCAGTTCTTTATCCAGACTGACATCAAACGGATACAGCACATCCGTATGGGATTCCATTTTGCAGACGATAGACGGTATCTCCGTTTGTTCAGACGGTGTGAGCAAGAGATGAACATTTCTGTCGTTAAGATATTCTGTCCTCAGCCATTTATGCTGACGGTTATAATAACTGCGTTTAACAGCCTTGCGGTGTTCTCCGAGCGTTTCAACATAGTATCCTTCCTGTGTTTCGATCACGTGTTCGACTGCTGTACCGCCTGCTGTTTTTTTATATTTGAGGATCGTACCGCTGTCCATCGTATAACTGTAACTGTAGGAAGTATTATCCATTTTTATGGCGCTGCGTTTTTTCTGTCGGATCATGCCTGCTTCAAAAAAACGCTTTCTGGCAGCGCAAAGGATATCACTGCCGTTCCACATATCATCTGCGGTGCTGTAAACGCCGTAGTAGATCAGTTCTTTATTGATGCTCTGTGTCATAAGCCGCTCCATATTAACAGTCCCCTTTTGCTTATGTTCTGACAATAAGTTAGCTTATTGCATTCCATCTTCTATCATACAATAATTGATCCAAATTTGCAAATCTTTTCCGAAAAATCTGTGTGTTTTATTGCTAATGACGGTAAATCATCTTAAAAAAACTTGAGATAACCGATATCTCTGATTGAAAAAAAACTCGAATCGTGTTATAATGTTTCTGACATAAATCCTCATGGAAATCAGGTGACAGTATGATCTTTTCGCTGATGGAGCAGCAAAGCTCCCAGACCTCTGCCGTTGCAAATGTCATTCCCAGTGACCCTATTGCTTCCGCAGAAAAAAACATTTCTTTGATACAAAGTTGGTTTGAAAATGGTTATCAATGGTTCATCCATTATCTTCCAAACATTATCTCTGCGCTGATCATTTTTATTGTCGGATGGTGGCTGTCAGGGTTGCTCTGCAAGCTGCTGATGAAGGCAATGATAAAAGGCAAAGCCGACCCGACTGTTTCACACTTTTTGCGCTCTGTCATCAATCTCGCACTGAAGACCCTCGTTGTCATATGCGTATTGTCTACGCTCGGATTCAATGTGACTACCATTATCACAACGATCGGCGCTGCGGCGGTGACGATCGGACTTGCTCTGAAAGACAGCCTTGCCAACGTTGCCAGCGGTACGCTCATCATTCTGAATAAAAAATTCAAGATCGGTGATTATCTTGAAACAGAAGGGCTAAAGGGCGTTGTTAAAAACATTGATATGATGTACACAACACTTTGTACCTATGACAACAAGGAAGTGCTGATCCCGAACTCACGGCTGACAAACAACAATGTCGTCAATTACTTTGTACAGTCCGAAAGGCGCATTGATCTGATCGTTCCGATCGCATACAGCGAAGATATCCAAAAAGCAAGGGAAGTCATCATGACGCTGATAGACAACCACGACATGGTGCTGCATGAAAAAAGAAACCGTGTGGCGGTAGAAACACTGAACGAAAGCAGTGTGGATCTGAGCGTCTGGATCTGGACAACGTCAGAGAA
>ONYV01000287.1 GCA_900322105.1 uncultured Eubacteriales bacterium
ATGTCTTTGCAGACGATCCAAAACGCTCTTTTTTGCTTTCAACCCATCAGTGAACTTCTTTTCCGCAAGCAGGTTTTCAGTCAAGTCCTTTTCTTCCGAAATCCGCTGTTCATGCAGGTTTTCAGCTTTTTTTCTGCTCTCTCGTGCGACAGCTTTGTTATCATACCACCTTTTTCTTCTTTTGTCAACACCTTTTTTTTGTTTTTTTTCTGTTCATTACGAATTGTATAATTTATTTCATCTTTTCACTCTTTTTCCTGTTTTTTACTTTACAGTTTGTTGATTTCGTGACAAAAAGCACCATTCTTACCAAAATTTCTTTCAGTATCGCTATTATATGATAATTTTATCCCGAACGTCATGATTTCGCTGCTTTTCAATATTGCTATCAATGAAAATTTGGTATATAATTTTGATAGACATATTATGTCTGATATTATTTTCAGAAAGGTGGGCTTTTTCATGAATATGAATGTCAATGTAAAGACCAATTTCCCAACAAAACACGTTTTTTCAAAAGGCTCTGTCATGACGCTGGCGGTCAGTCTGATCGTTCTGGCTGTGGGCATCCTCGGACGAGGCATCTGCGCTATGATCTACTATCAAAAGATCAGCGTACTGAATTCGCTCTATCAGATCTTCGGCACAGGCTCTGTTGCGATCGTCAATATCATCATCAGCGTTCTGACATCCCTTGTGCTGATCGCAGTCGCTGTGGGTCTGTTCTATGCGAAAAGCAGTATTTCCAATGAACCTGCTTCTGCTGCCGGTCTTTCGTTTCTCAAGACCGTCCTCATCATCGCCGCTGTCTATTCCGCTCTCGGCATCGTGGTTTCCTTTGCTTCTGTCAGCGTGATCAATTATACCGATATTGACGGCTATACGGGCTTTATCAATTTTTCGGCAACGGGTATGTTCTGGCTGACTTTCTTCCTCGGTATCGCTCTGCTCTGCGTTGAGATCTCCTTTATCAGAATGTGCAGCGCCATGACCGAAAATCTCCGTGACGGTTCAATCGTCAAAAAAGGCGCAGGTCTTTCCTTCTTTGCAGGAACGATCGGTATTCTCACCTGTGCAGTCGCTTTTTGCGTCAAGCTCTTCCATCTTGTCAATCCTCCTGCCGATTATATCAAAAATATTACTGCCGACAGAGCAGCGCGTACACTTTCCGGCGCTCAGCTCATCCTCAACTGCTTCAATGTCATCATCTTCGCCGCTGCGGTCGTGATCTTTGTCAGTCTGGTCATCATAGCTGCTTCCTATGCAACGGCTAACGACAATATTCTCAGAAGCGCAAGATCTTCTTATTATAACGCAGGACATACTGTCATCAATCCCGAAAACCTTCAGGATTTCAGCAGCGCACAAAATTACAATTATCATCAGTCCCCTGACTTCACTCCTTACTATCAGGCAAATCAGACCTACCAGACTGTCAACAAGAATATTTTTAACGGAGAAGTTCCTCCCGTACCGCAAGCGCCACAAAATCCTTTCATCCCCAAAACTCAGTATCCTAACGCCAACCCGAATTTTACCAATACCCCGAACCCTGTTTATCAAACTGCTCCCACATCCGCTCCCTCTTATCCTCAGACACCTCCTGCTCCTCCTGCACCGTCTGTTCCGACTGCACCAACTGTTCCTGCTCCCGATCTCTCCAAGCATGACCATCCCTGACTGATCTGACCCCCCTGAAAGAAGGTAACTCCCATGAATTATACCATTCCCTCACAGATCCCTCTCCCTGATAAAAGAACCGAACTGAAAGAACAAGCTCTTCGTGATGTCGGAAAAAGCGCCGCCATGATCCGTGTCATCATCGGACTTTCGATCGTTGCTGTCTTTTATATTGTCCTGTTAGTTTATTTTCTCCTTGTCCGTACACAGATCACTTCCGATCCGAATCTGCTCAACTCATCCTATGGTTATATTATGATCAGCCTGACACAAGCTATGGATATAGTGACCGTCGCCCTGATCGTTACACTGATTGCCAGACTTGTTCCTCTGATCGGCTGTATCCTTCTCTATAAAAAAAGCAACAGAGGTGAAACAGCATCCGCTCTTTGCTCTGCCATGACTTTCCTGCAGGTTTTCGGCGTGATCGAAACTGTCGCATGGACTGCTATGATCGTTTATGAGATCGTCATGGTGTTCAAAAACAGTTTCACCATTCCTCCCCATGCAGGCTCTACGTATTATATGATATTAGTGATCTCTGTCCTTATCATGATCTGCAAGCTGCTTCAGGGGATCTTCCTGACAAAATTTA
>ONYV01000286.1 GCA_900322105.1 uncultured Eubacteriales bacterium
TTAGATGTTCCTGCAAGAACAATGCTTACCAGTGAAAGCACTCTTAATAGAAGTTCTCACGTGGTTAAAGATAACATTTCCGGCAATTTAAGGACTTTAACTCCTGTTGAAGCTGAAAGAATAGCCCAGACTCTTGAAATCCAGAATGATACAGCAATAAGCCTTTGTGAAGAGCTGAAAAACGAATATGAAGCAAGGAACAGCGGTATCAGGATAGTTAAGCTAGGAGCAAGCTATCAGATGTGCACCGTTGAGGCTTATGCCGATCCGATACGCACAATTATGGATATCCGCAGGAATACTCCATTATCCCAGGCTGCAAGCGAGGTGCTTGCTGTAATTGCATATAACCAGCCTGTTACAAAAGCGTTTATCGAGCAGGTCAGGGGCGTGGACTGTTCGGGCGTGATCTCCGGACTGATCAACCGTCAGCTCATCGAAGAAAAGGGGCGGCTTGAGCTTCCCGGAAAGCCGCTGATCTACGGCACAACAGAGCATTTTCTGCGGTGCTTCAGCATTTCCTCTTTGGACGAACTGCCGCCGCTGCCTGATGATGAAAATGATGGGCATGATGAGGAAAACCCCGATGACGGGGACGTTCCGTCTGATGCTGACCGTCCCGATCAGGATCCTTCAGACGAGGGTGTGACTCCCGATGAGGACGATAGCCCTGATGATACAGCCGCTTCTCCGTCTGCTGCGGCAGAAAATGCCGAAGGTTCAGACGATGATGAAACGACGCTGAATGATGAGGAAACGCTTGAGCAAACGGTTTCGGATACGGATACGATCACGGTGACGGATGCGTCTTCTGTGAGTATTCAAAATAAAGCAAAGACAGCGGACAGAAAGCCGTCAGAGATCATCATCAGAAGTCGGAATGCCCGTGCTGCGGCGGAAAAACATCAGCGCAGGGAATCAATCCGTGATGAAGATATTCGTATCTTAAACGGCAGGGGCGTCAGAGCAAGAGCAAGTTCCCGAGGCTTTGGCGGCAGTCTGCTGAAAGGGTTTACGAAGCTGGTCGATAAGGTAGAAAAATGTGATTTCAATAAATGCGCAGAAACGCTGATTGACAGGGTTGTGAAGCCGACTGTAAAAAATGTGATCGAGCCTGCTGTACAGACGGCGTTTTCTCCAAGCGCGGATCGGTCGATCCGATCGGCAGTCAAGCCGATGATTGCTTCGGCGGTGCTGGTCACGGCAGCGGCGGCGACATTGGCGGCAGGGGCTAAGATGATGGGAGTTGCGGTCAAGACCATGACAACGGCGGCGAAGCTCATCTTTGCCGCGCTGATCATCGCAGCCGCCGCTGCGCAGCGGTCAGAACCTGTACAGAACAATTCATGACAGAACAGGAAGATGCAGTATGAATGTGTTTTTACTGATACTTGCAGGTATCCTTTTGCTGATAGTGCTGCTGTTATTCTGTCCTTTCGTCATCAAGCTCCGCTTTGACGAAAAGCTCTCGCTGAAAGTCGGATATCTCTTTCCGATCATCAGCATTCCGATCGGGGAAGAAACTGACCCTGTGAAACGGCAGAAAAAGGAAGAAAAGAAACGGAAAAAAGAAGAGAAGAAGCAGCGAAAGGCAGAAAAGAAACAGCAGAAGAAGGGCAGAACCGAAAATGCGCCCGAAGAAGAAAAAAAGGAGAATTTTGTTCTCCGCAGGATCAAAAGCGAGGGACTGAGCGGTCTGATCGAACTGATGCAGGAGCTTGTGCGCATTCTCGGCTATTTTGTCGGGAAGATCACCGATCATTTGGTGATCTCCCAAATGGATCTGCGTCTGGATATCGCAACAGAGGATGCCGCCAAAACCGCTATGACCTGCGGCTATGCAAGCTCTGTGCTGTTTCCGATGATCGCTTTTATCGAACAGCACGTTAAGCGGTGCAATCACAGAGAACAGATCATCCCTGTCTTTACGCAGACGGAAACAAAAGTGCGTTTCCTGCTCAAAGCAAGGATCATGCCGTTTTTTATCCTCAGCGCAGCTGTCGGCTCTTTGATCAAAACGCTGCGTGTGCTGAAACCGATGATGCGTGACGATAAACAGGAGCAGAAAACGCCACCCGAAAAGGGCTCTGAGCCTACCTGAGAGATATCAGGGGACTCTGTCCCCCGAACCTCCTGCCGGAGACTCTGCAAACTTTTCATTTTTGTTTATGGAGTTTTGTCTTATTCAAAAACACAGGAGAGTTTTGCAGTGCTTTTGAATGAGTAAATAAATTATTAACAAAACATCTTTTGTTATGATTATTGGAGGGGTTGTATTGCCTGTCGGCTCGG
>ONYV01000284.1 GCA_900322105.1 uncultured Eubacteriales bacterium
ACCGCCTGTCTGTAAATCTCCAACTGCTGTCTGGTCTTTTGCAGAGTTTCAACAGCACTGTCGAGTTCCGAAAACAGCTCCTCTATGCGTGACACAATGCGGCGTTGTTCTTCTATTGGTGGGATAAATATATCGAATGATTTTAGCAATTCTTGATTCAGGTGAGGAGTACCCGTTCCTTTTACACTTGTATTGAGCTGATAATATTTGCTTTGAATAAAATAATATAAGTATTCTTTATCCAAACATTTATCAACATCAATTCTTGCTAATGTTGAGCCAATGTAACCATTTAATGCTCTGCCAACAAGTCCGGAACGAGAACCGTCACAAACAATCAGTAAGTCTCCATCTTGACATTCAACACATTTATCACCATCTGTATAGTTATCAATCACACCTGTTTCAAATGCTTTTATATCGACATAGGGTTTGAGGTTACTATCACTTTTAGTTATTAAAAGTTTTGGCTTTTTTCCTTTTTTTAAAAGTATAACATTATTAAGTTTTGTTTTTGTCATATTACGCTACCAACTCCAAATTCATTTCCTGCAAGATGCTTTCGTATTCATCACCGAAAACATCATAAAATCTGCCAAGACCGCCCTTTCTGTCAAAGGGGCTGAGGTCAAGGTCTTCGGGCTGTATGCTGAGGGACGAAGAGATGTGATCCTTGATAAGACGCAGCCACTCCATCTGCTCATCTGTAAAATGCACCGAACCGGCGTTTCTGCGCAGCGTCCACTGCATGAAATTATAGTTTACCTTGTCCGAAAATGGCTCCAGCTTGTCAGATAGCCCCATTTCAAAACGAATCATGCAGACAAGATCGGTGAGCTGGGCAACAGTGCCTTTTCTGACATTCGGCATATTCCGGAAAGCATAGGCATCCCATAAACGCTCTACGGTCAGGCTTTTCTGCTTCATCTTTTCATACAGTACCTTGAGCTGTCTGATTACCATCGGGCGATCTTTGTATTTCCGGTCGTAAACAATGCCGAGGGCGGTGATCTCATCTTTGTTTTCCTCGATAAAGTCATGGAATGAACCGATAAGCGTTTCGGCATCTACTTTTTTCTGCGTTGCAAATCCGGCAAACAATACCTCATCTGCATTTACACTGTCAATGAGCTGCTCATGGCTGCGCCGGACACCTTCAATAAACTCACGCACTTCCGGACGATAGAAAGGCTGAACCGCCTGCTTTATCATTTCTTCCTGTGCCTTGTCATACTTCTGCTTTTCTTCCTTGCTCATCTCGCTGATGTCATCGGGAACAGCAACCCCTGCACGGACTGCAATTTCATTCGGGTCAAAGGCATTCAGCAGATTTTCCGCAACCTTTGAAGCGGTGGCGCCTGCTTTTTTCTCAAACTCCCTGCGCTCTGCGCCGCTCATCTGTGCATTCAGCCTGATAATACGGCTGGCGAGAGTAGTAAGCGTGTCCTCGTCCTTTGAGCCGCAGGACACATATTTCATCAGTTCGTTCAGGCTGACAGACGGCTTTCTCTCCAGAGGTCTGGTATCAGATTTCTTTGAGGTAGTAACACCCACGGCATCAACAATGATAAAACGGCTTTTGTTTTCCGCTGCATCAGGGGTAACACGCTGCAGATCGTCTTTGTCGAGTACACGAGTGCCTCTGCCTTTCATCTGCTCAAAATAGCTTTTGCTCCGTACATCACGCATGAACACAAGACACTCAATCGCCTTGACATCGGTTCCCGTTGCGATCATATCCACCGTCACGGCAATTCTTGGGTAGTAATCATTCCGGAAGGAATTAAGCGTTTTTTCGGGATCGTTGGCGGAATAGGTGATCTTTTGACAAAAATCATTGCCTTCTCCAAATTCCTCACGAACGATCTGGATTATATCATCTGCATGACTGTCGGTTTTAGCAAATATCAGCGTTTTCGGTACGATTTTCCTATCAGGGAAAAGTTGAGTAAACAGCCGCTCTTTGAAAGTACGGATCACGGTGCGTATCTGGTCGGGGTTGACAATATCCTTGTCAAGTTGAGTGGAGATATACTCCATATCCTCGTCCATTTCTTTCCAGCGTTTTGCTCTCGTTTCACGGCTGCGGTACTCGATCATCTGTTTCATGATATGAGCGCCGTTTTTGGTGATATTGGTTTCGATCAGGAAAACATCTTCTCCGACATTGACATTGTCAACGATTGCCTGTTCTCTTGAATACTCGCTGACAACATTCTGATTGAAAAATGCAAATGTACGCTTGTCAGGCGTTGCCGTCAGACCAACAAGAAAAGCATCAAAGTATTCAAGCACCTGTTTCCATACATTGTAAAT
>ONYV01000280.1 GCA_900322105.1 uncultured Eubacteriales bacterium
TCTTCGGAACTCAGATTCTGTATATCAGTGTCTTGTGATGCCGCTTCTGTTTCTAATGCTCTGAAGCGTGCGCTGAACGCATCACAGGCACGATACAGCGATTCCTCACTGTCTGTATGGAGAAAACGGGATAAGCCGACAACAGAGAATAATAATTCTCCCAATGCCCTTTCGTATTCCTCACTGTTCTTTTTGGCAACAACATCGCTGAGAACAGCGAGCTTTTGTTGTGTGAGGTCTACGGCAGCCTTTTCATCGGCAAGTGCAGCACCGCCGCTTTCTGCTTTTTTCCATAGCTTTTTGCTTCTGATCAAAGACGGCAACGCCTTTGACACACCTTCCATTGCTTGGGATGCAGTCGTCTGAGAATGGGTCTCCATTTTGATCTGATCCCAGTTTTTGATCACTTCTTCGGGTGTCTCGGCAACAATGCTGCCGAAAACATGAGGGTGTCGAAGTATCATTTTTTTGCAGACATCATCCGCCACCTCGTCGATGGTAAAATGCTTCTGCTCGGTTTCGAGTACGCTGTGAAAAACGACCTGAAGGAGCACATCTCCTAATTCTTCCCTGAGATGATCGGTATCCTTTTCGTCAATGGCCTCTACCGCTTCGTATACTTCCTCGATAAAGTCATTACGGATCGATTCGTGCGTCTGCACCTTATCCCACGGACAGCCGTCGGGCGCTCTCAGTTTTTTGACGATCTCAACCAGATCATATACATTATAATGTTCTTTGAATGCAAAGTCCACAGTGCTGACTCCTTTCACGTGTTTTTCCGTACAGTATACTATTTTACCTTATCAGTTTCCGTTTTTCAAGTATTTTTATAATTTTATTTCCCTTTGGCATTTGTAAAATATCTTCCCTTTTGATCGCCTTGAACAAGAGCAGCGCAATAATATACGCTACGATCGCTGCAACGACTGCTAACAGTGTTGCTATTCTTTGCGCAAGGAACAAATCAAAGAAAATCTCTGAAAAATATGCGGCAACTCCGCAGACGATGCCTGCAAAGAGCGGCTTGACAAAAATGGAAACAAAATCAGGAACGATCTTGGTCTCCCTGCACAGTACAAATAACGCAACGATCGTTACAAAACCGTAGCACACGATCGAACCGATATTTGCGCCCTGAATATTGATCTCAGGTATGCCCACTAAAATATAATTAACAATGATCTTGATGACCATCCCTATGGCAAAGAGTTTCAGTGGAACATCCATCCTGCCGATCGCCTGCAGCATACTGCAAAGCGGTGTACTGGTTGCGATAAAAATAACTGAAATGCCCATGACCGTCAACACCCTTGAGCCGATCTCGACCTCACTGGATACGGCACTGCCATGATAGATCAGCGACAAGAGCGGCTCGGCAAGCACCGACATACCGATGCCCGACGGGATTGTGACAAGCGTTGTCACCCTCATAACGGTCTCCATGCTTTTTTTCAGCTGTTCCTTGTTGCCGCCTGTCCACGCTGCGGTAACAGACGGGAGCGCCGTCGTACCGAAAACCTGTGTCACGGCCGTTACCAGCATCATCAGCGTCAGAGCGATGCCATAGCACCCATATAAAAACGTATGCGTCTCGCCGTTTTGATACACATGATCGGGTATCAGCGAACCGTACACATTCAGCAATGCATCAGGGTTTGTCTGCATGATATGATTTATTCTGATATTCACAAGAGTAGAGTCTATCATATCCGCAAGGCTCATTATTATAGAGCCAAGTCCTATCGGTATTGCCGTTCGCACCATAACGCCAAGAGTCTTTTCTGCGGGACGGGGTCTCGGAGAGGACATAAGCTCCTCCTTTGTTATCCCGTCGCCGCCTCTTTTATATCTTATAAACAGAAAAATAAAGCCAAGCAGCGAGCCCAGGGATATTCCCGTGATCGCAGCGCCGATAGCGATAGGCACGATGACAGATTCTGCTTCGGATACGCTTCCGCATTTCGTTCCGAAAACGTATCCGGTAGCTTCATAGCGGCTCATGCCATATTTTGTGACAAGAAAAGATGCCGTAAAGCCCAAAAACAGCTTACAGGCGGCTTCGATGATCTCGGATACCGCTGTTGGCACCATGTTTCGCATTCCTTCAAAATATCCGCGGTAGATCGACATCAGACAGCCGAAGAAGATCGTTGGTGACAAGCAAAGCAACGCAAAAATAGCGTTATCCGCATGAATGATCTTTACGTACAAAAATCCGCCCAGTATCATTGCAAGAAAACACAGACATCCTGCGATCACGAAGATCGGCACAGAAACTCTGTGTATCTGCTTAACATCTTTATATCGTTTCTTTGTAACACTCTCTGAA
>ONYV01000279.1 GCA_900322105.1 uncultured Eubacteriales bacterium
AATATGACGAGAACGGCGCACTCATCAACTATAGCCTCAAAGAAAGAGCCATCAACGGCTATACCTACCGCATCAGTGACGATAAGATCATCAATGAGTATAACGGCGGTGAAAAGGTTCAGGTCAAGGTCACAAAAAACTGGAAAAACATGACGGCAAGTTCTGTCTACCCGACCATCAAGCTGACGCTGCATCAATGCTATGTCGGAAAGACATCAGAAGAATCAGATACGCTTGGTCTGATGGAGTACCAGTGCTTTGAAAAAGTCATTCGTGACAACAAGTGGAACGGAAGTTCCTCCATGACCTATACCTTTGGCGCAGCAGGCGGCAAAGAAACGCTTTATCAGTATTCACCGACAGGCGAGGAGTTTTTCTACTATGTCACAGAGGAACTGATCGGCACAGGCAAAACAACACTGCCTACGGAAACAGGCGATGTCATTTTTACAAAGACATATATACTCGATGAAAACGGAAAGCCTGCGGTTGCTTCTCATGCATCCTTTGATCTGGTTCACGGAAAGACATTTTCTGTCAGCAGTGGAACTGTTACTGTTCCGCTGACAGATGATATGAAGGGCAAGACACTGTCACTGATGGTGCAGGGACTGCCTGAAAAGTCAGGCTCAAAGCCGTATAGCTACACCGTTTCCGAACAAAACGGCACTCCTGTTTATTCAATCCTGAATGGCTGCAAGAACGGCAAACCTACGGTCGATCTGATCTTCACCACGCAGATACCCGAAAACTTTTCCGCCAACAGTGTAACATTTACCATTCAGCGGAAAACAAACGGCGGCAGTACGGAAAATGTGAGCGATGTCTTTGCACTGCTCCCTGTTGATGTTTTTGAGAGCGAAGATAAGTTCTATGGTCTTGGCTTTCAAACTTCCATTGATGAAGCGAAAGAAAAGAGCAGTTCAAGTGACAAGAAAACAGGACTGATCACTCTGCCGTCTGATGTAACGGATCAGAAGTGGAAGATCGGCGGTCTGCCGCAAAGCGATATTGATCTGCATTCCTATACTTATCAAATTGTAAAATGTGACGAAAGCGGTGCGGAACACAGCAGCGAATCCGTGACGGTCACACAGACCAATGCGCCGGACAATACCTGTTTCCTTTTTTTCGATAAAGCACAAAGCGGAGATCGTTTCAAGGTCTACCGCACAAAGACAGTAGATGGAAGTGCCGTCAAGGAACTTGTACTGCAAAAAGCAGACGGAAAACCGCTATGGGCAGTTCCTTCATCAGAATACAATAATATCCCGATCCACAAAGAAGCAGATGTGGACAATACCTATGAACCTGATGAATCAAACTACAAGAGCCGTCTGACCATTAACAAGACATGGGAAAGATATGATAAAAATAATCAAAATCCGCTGAACATCGAATTTAACGGCGTCAGCAACTATTCTTTCAAGCTCAAGCGCTATGCGCCCCGCATCCGTGAAAAGTCATTGTTCAAGATCGACACGGGTCTTGAGAATAATGGTATCCCGAGCGTTACTCTCAATAATGAATTTATGGATTCTGATTTTAACATCACAGTCAAGCACAATTTCTCAAGTGTAAAATATGCGCAGATCACCGTTTCCAGAGCGGCCGGCAGCAGTAACGAGGAAGCACTGCCCTTTACATTACAGCAGTCTGAGGACGGAACAAATTCTTCGGCTGTTCCGACTGATGACATCATCGAAACCTGCAAAATTCCTGCTGGGGAAGATTCTGTAATTGTCTATGCGCCGTCTGCAAATGAGGAAGGTCTGTTATATCAGTTCAGGGCGGTTGATAATTCACCAAACCCGCCGAAAGCGGTTTCTGAACTCTGCCACTTGGCAGTTCTCAGCTTCACAAAGCCTGCTTATATAGATCAAGATCATGGCACGATCAATGACCCGATCGAAGTGCTGATCAAGATCATGGATAACACAAAGCAGGTTATTATTGAAGGACTTGCGATCTATGCCCAGAGCGGTGTGCCTTATACATACGTTGTGGATGAAATTGATATGAACGCCTTCCACCGTAAAGATGAGAAAGCGCAGAACAAGCCCATTACCCCGATCTATGAGGACGAAGAAAAGGGGCAGGGAAAGGTCATCGGCGGCAGAGCGGAGTTTACGCTTGATAACCAGCTCAAATACTTTACCTTCCGTTTGAATAAGGTTTTTGGTACTGAATATGACGTCACGGATGAGAATAATCAGAAAACGATAAAGTATGACGATCTCGCCGTAGAGGATTATTCCCTGTATTTCATGGAAAATGCGTTCCTCAGCCGCCTTCGCTATACGGTGGACAGGAAGAAACAGGGCGGCGAGTGGAAG
>ONYV01000278.1 GCA_900322105.1 uncultured Eubacteriales bacterium
TAAAAGGTACTATGACAAGTTGTATCATTGTCATAGTACCGATGTGGTGCGCCATCAGGGACTCGAACCCCGGACCAACCGGTTATGAGCCGGTAGCTCTGACCAACTGAGCTAATGGCGCTTATCTCGACCTTTCTATTATAGCAGAAGATTTTTTATGTGTCAATATGGGAAAAGTTTTGAATTTTTGTGTTTTTTCGCAATTCATCAGTTGCACATCCTGTGTCATTTTGCTATACTGTTAAAGAACGCTATTTTTTTGGAAGTGAGGTAATTAACAATGGCAGAAATCAAACCGTTCCGCGGTATGCGTTTTGATGTTGAGAAAGCGGGCGAGCTGGTTGAGCTCTGTTGTCCGCCCTATGATATTATCAGCGAGGAGCAGAGAAAGCAGTATATCGCTCAGAATCAATACAATGTGATCCGTCTGGAGCTGCCCAAGGAGGGCGACGACGTTTACGCGCGCGCCGGAGAGGTTCTCGATATGTGGCGCGACAAGGGCATTCTTATTCACGAGGATAAGCCTGCTATCTATATTTACGAAATGGAGTTCAACGCCTACAACAAGCGCGACTGCGTAAAGGGGATCATCGCGCGCGTTAAGGTTGAGGAGTTTTCAAAGGGCGTTATCCTGCCTCACGAGTTCACCCTGTCAAAGGCAAAGGCAGACCGCTTTAATCTGATGAAGGCAACAAACTGCAATTTCAGCCAGATCTATTCACTCTATATGGATCCTGAGCATGAGATCACCAACCGTCTGGACGCTTTGTCAGACGCTGCACCCGAAAATGAACTGACGGATTCAGACGGCGTTACCCACAGACTGTGGATCGTGAGCGATCAAAGCGAGATCGCCGCCATTTGCAAGGCGTTTGCGGACAAGAAACTGTATATTGCAGACGGACACCACCGCTATGAAACTGCTTTGAATTACCGTAACTATTGCCGTGAAAACAAGATCGGAAGCGGTGAAGAAGACTATGTGATGATGATGCTGGTCGATATGGAGCATCCGGGACTTGTGGTACTTCCGACACACCGCCTTGTACGTGACCTGCCGCAGTTTGATAAAGAAAACCTTCTGACTGCCTGCAGGGAGTATTTTGACGTCACGGAGGAAGAGGATATCAATAGTGCGGAAGCAAAGCTGAAAACGCTCTATGATGACGGCAAAAAGGCATTTGCGTTTTATTGCGGCGGCAGCGGCTATACGCTGTTAGTGCTCAGAGATACAGACGCCCTTGCGCGCCTTCTTCCTGACAAAAGCGCAGCCTTTCAGGGACTGGATGTCACCGTGCTGCATACACTGGTGCTGGAAAAGATCCTCGGCATAGATGCAGACAACATGGCAAAGCAGATCAATCTGACGTATGTCAAGCAGTTTGAAGACGCTGTTGCCGCTGTTGAAAAAGGAGACGCCCAGTGCGCATTTATCCTGAATCCGACAAAGGTCACAGAGATCAGGGATGTAGCGGCAGCAGGAGAGAAGATGCCGCAGAAATCCACCTATTTTTATCCGAAACTCATCACAGGTCTTGTCATGAACCGCTTTTAACAGCAGTTTGATAACGGACAGATATTTCTGCTGAAATACGATCAGGAGGGACTGTCATGTTAAGCAAGGATCATGAAAACCAACCGTATAAAGGATATACTCCCAATTTCACGGACGGCACGTCTGCGCTGTCCCCGGATCAGGAGGCTTTTGAGCAGAAACACATTGTACCGCCTGAAAAGGAAACCGATCATTTCAAAGGAAACACCGTTTTGTCTGTTGCAATGGTGAATGACGAAGGAAAGCTGACGGTCTTGCCCTTTGAAGAAGAAAGCGAAGCAGGCGGCGATCATACGCCCGAAAACGAAGCGCCGTCACTGATGGATATTTGCTTTCCTGCAAAGGAAACAGCGCAGCGAAAACCGATCCATGAGGTTTCATACACGGTTTCACGAAACGAAAAAAACGGGATCTATGTTTCAAAAGGGCAGGAATATATCCAAAGCGAAGACAGTTCAGAAACCGGATCAAAGCAGGAATATCCTTCGCCGTCAGAGGGCATTGTGTATGATGTCGCAGAGGAATTGTACCGCCGTGAAAAAATTGCGGCAAGACTGCAATCGCTGTGTCGTCCGCCTTTCAAAAAGATCTTCGATCAGGAAATGCTGATGCGGCTGGATCGTCAGGCGGATGAAAAGACAAAACAGCTCCTCACCGCACCTTCAAAGCAAAGAACCGGTTCGGAACGCCCCATCTCAACAATTTCAGCCGTTGGTCTGCTGCTTTTGATGATGCTGCCGCTTCTGAACCTGCCTGCCATATTATGGTTTTCTTTTTCTAAAAA
>ONYV01000271.1 GCA_900322105.1 uncultured Eubacteriales bacterium
CCAAGTATCAGCATCGTTACGCAGAGGATAACGGATGTGATAACGGTTGTGATTTTTTTCATCTTCGTTCTCTCCTTTTAAGATAGATTTTGGTTTTATATTTACCCGTAATGTTATCATATCATAGTGAGGGGGACAAATGAGGGACAAATTCGGGCTATTTTTCGATATTTCTAAAAAATATTATTGTTTTGTTTCTTTTTTTATAGTATAATGGCGTTAGAGAACACTTAAACCTGCGGCTCTTATGCAGTCAGCAGTAAAAAGGGCAGGTAAAATATATGACAAAAACAAAGTTTACAAAGAGTCTTGCCTTCAGAACGATGCTGAGACTGTTCGTCATCGTCACGGTGGTATCCCTGATCGCTGCAGAGATCATAGGCGTCAGCACTTTTATCCAACTGACATCTCAGTGGCACGAGTACACCTCCGAAGCAGTGCTGAAAGGCACGGCGCTTTCAGCAGCGAGTTTGCAGGACATGGACAAATATACCAAAACCGGAAAGGTCGATACAAATTACGAGAATCTTTTCCTGAATCTTCTTTTGATCAACGATGATTACGAACTCCAGCGCTGCGATGTTTTTGTTCCGCACGAGGATCATATCACCTATCTGATCTCTACCGCCGACAAAGAGACGGGTGAATCCCTGAACAAAGAAGCTCCCTATTACGGAGAAGAAAAAGAATATGTGTCAAAGGTAATGGCAGAGCGTTTCGAGACCGAGGCAGACCTTGAAAGAGCAGCCAAGGAAAACATCTACACTGAAAACGTCAAGAACGATGTGAAGCTCGTAACATACTACCTGCCCGTGATGGACGAAAACGGAAAAGCATTCGCTGTTTTTGCAGCCAGCTTCTCTGCCGACAAGGTGTTCAAAACGATACTGGAGCTTACCTCCACTCTCATCGGCATTTCGCTTGGCGTTACACTTCTGACCCTGATTATCTTCTATTTCTCGATCAGAAAGCACATTATCCGTCCCATCACCGATCTGACGAAGTCTGTCCGCACGATCAGAGAAAATGTCAAAAACAGACAGGTGGTATCTACCAACATCCGCACAGGCGATGAGATCCAGGAGCTTGCCGTCACTTTTGAGGAAATGAACAAATACCTGAACGCCTATATCGATGAATACACAAAGATCACTGCCGAAAAGGAACGTATGGACACCGAACTGAGCGTGGCAACAGGCATTCAGGCAGGTATGCTCCCCGACAAGTTCCCTGACAGAAAGGATTTCAACATTTACGCCTCGATGAAGCCTGCAAAGGAAGTCGGCGGTGACTTTTACGATTTCTTTATGATCGATGATGATCACCTCGGTATTGTCATGGCGGACGTATCCGGAAAGGGCGTTCCCGCAGCGCTGTTTATGATGCATTCCAAGATCCTGCTGAAAAGCTACACGCTGATGAAGAAAAGCCCCAAAGCGGCGCTGGAAGAAGTGAACCTTCAAATTTGTGAAAACAACCCTGAGCAGATGTTCGTAACAGTCTGGCTGGGTGTGCTGGATCTGAAAACAGGCATATTCACTGCTGCAAACGCAGGTCACGAGAAACCTGCTGTCAAGCAGGCAGACGGCAGTTTTGAGCTTTATAAGGACAAGCACGGAATGATGGTCGGCTATATGGACGGCATACACTTCAAAGAATATGAGCTTCAACTCAAAAAGGGCTCAAAGCTGTTTCTTTATACGGATGGAGTTGCCGAGGCTACCAATGCAGAAAATGAGCTGTTCGGTACCGATCGCATGATCGAAGCCCTGCGCTCCGCCGAAAACGGAACGCCCAAAGATATCCTTTCCGCCGTAGATGAGGCTGTCAATCGGTTTGTCGGCGATGCGCCGCAGTTTGATGATCAGACGATGCTGTGCATTGAGTATAACGGAGAGAACAAATCACAATAATACCACATTTCAAAAATCTTACATTATATAAGGAGAGAACACTATGGAAATCACAGTCAACAAAAACGAAAACACATTAACGATCAGTCCTATCGGACGTATCGACACCGCAACAGCGCCTGAGCTGCAGACGGCTGTCAATGAAAACATCAGCGGTGTAACAGACCTCACCTTCGATCTGAAACAGCTCCAATACATTTCTTCTGCGGGTCTGAGAGTGCTGATGAGCACCCAAAAGACTATGAATCAGCAGGGCAGCATGAAGCTGATCCATGTCAATGAGGAAGTTATGGATGTTTTTGATATGACAGGACTGACAGACGTGTTTGACATCGAATGATACGTACTTCAGTCTTATCACCGATATCTTGTCAACACATCAGACTTCCTCGGGAACCGGAGAAGTGCCGTATTACGCAGGATATTTTGTGCCGGAAAAAGCGTCTCGAGTGCAGCACTGCTTGGTGTCATGCAAGGGAGAGA
>ONYV01000269.1 GCA_900322105.1 uncultured Eubacteriales bacterium
AGCCCGGCAAGGACATGAAAGAGATCGTCACTTTCCATATACTCTTTCTGAGTACGCAAAAGTCCTTCGGCAAGCTTCTCATCGCCCGTCGGAAAAGTTTTTTTATCCGCCGCCATATCTTTTAGTACCTGTTCGGCTTTGGCCTGCATGACAGCAAGAAATACTCTCTCTTTGATGATCAGCCCCTCCTGTGTGGAAGGTGTCTGATAATAGGTGATCCCGTGCTCCTCCAGTTCCCCGAAGACAATTTCATCTAAATTCTCTGAAGCAGAGAAAGCACAGTCCAGTTTGCCCCTGAGAACATCGCGCTTCATGGCTTCTTCATCCGTATACAGGACGCACGGGCAGGTTGCATCGCGATCATTTGAAAAGAATTCTTCCATATGATGCGCGCACATGCCGCCCTCTGTATACAGACCGAAAGCCGTCGTCTGCGGCTCATGCAGCACAATGGAATTGACGAGTAGAAAAGCCGCAAGTGCGAGCACTGCTACGATCCACGCGAAAGGATTGGCAAGCGAGCGTTTCAATTGAATCGGGATCCACTTCTTCATCGCTCACCGGTCCTCTCTTTTACATAAACTGCACCCTCCGCGAGCCCGATCAGCAAGCATGCGGTGAGAAAGAGCCCGCCGGCAAGGACCACCATCATCACGGTGACGATCATGTACAGGAAACTCCCGCTCTCTCCGGGGAGCAATTGATAGATAAAATGAATATAGGCTGCGATCCCCAACGCCGGCAGTAACAGATGCACCGGTCTGAGAAGAGACACTTCCCGCAGCATCTCAGGTATCTTAAGCAACGCTGTCAGAATGATCAGAAACACCCATAGGATCCCCGTCATCACCACGATTTTGACGCCGCTCTGATAGACTCTTCCTACACCGATACGTGCCAGCGAACGGCCTGTCACGATCTCATCACGCCCATAGAAAGGCGCAAATCCGATACCCAGAATCAAAGCGAACACCAGTACCAGTGAGATCTCAGCAAATTCAAGTGCTGTCATATCACCGTATGCCGAGAGCATCGTTGTTTTAAATGTAGTACCGCGTCCCAGAAACAGATTGATGAAACGGCTGGCCATTTTATTTGCCACCTTACGCGTTCTCTTCTTAGTCGGGTACTCTTTGCTCATATCGTAGACTGAGTAGATCGTTGATTCTGCCGTCTGCAGGTCTTCAACGCCTGTCAGAACCAGTTCCCTGAAAAGCGCTGCGGACAATGTCGGATTATCCGAGATCTTGATCACGATCGGTGTATTATACCCTTCGTTAATATCTTCATACATATTGTCCGTCAGATAGATCGCTGCATCGTAGGTTCCGTCACTGATCTTCTTATCGGCTTCGGCCTCCGATACACGATGAAACTTAGCGATGCTCTTGATCACATCCATCCGCTGAACCAGTTTCACCGCCTTTTCGGTCATCTCGTCTTCATTGCCGCCGGCAATTGCCACATCCACACGCAGCAGTGTTCCTCCTTTACCGTTGGCTGCGTTGAAGCACAAAACGGCAGCCCCCAGAAGGGCCACCGTCAAAAGAAGCATAAGAAAGAAAAGGGGTATTAATTGCAACCCCTTTTTTCCTTCCATTTCAAAATAAGTTTTTGCACTTATCCGATTCAAAGTCCGTACATCAGCTTGGAAATCACAGTTCCGATCTTAGCAAAATCAGCTGCACTCATACTCAGGATATCCTGTGCTTCAGGCGCTTTAGCGACATCCACATCGTCACTGATCACAACAGTAGCATCAACATCTTGGTCAGACATCTCCTGAACACTGAACGTCACTTCATCCTTGCCGCCTTCAAGAGTTCCCTTAAGCACCACCTCATCGCCTGAATACACCGTGAGATCTCCGCTGTCCTTATCATATTCGACTGTTCCTTCAGTAGAGCCGTTAGATGCAAGTTCATAGGTCGTCACACTGCCGTCCTCATGAGCTATCAGTGAAGCTTCACCCTCACCCGCATTGTTGACGATGTACATCTCGTGCCACGGAATATCTTCGCCTGCAAACTGAACCGAACCGTCGATATCCTGATCATCTGCCTTTGTCTGGAAACTGATCTGAGCCAGTTTTCCTTCGTTGATATAGAACTGCAGATCGATATCTTCCATTTCTTTGACCTGCGCCAGAGGATCAGTGACGTCACCGGTATCAACACCCATTGCAGAGAGTTCATCTACAAGGTCAGTCAGGCTCTTGCCGTATGACTTTTCAGCGACCTCATCGATCAGTTCAGCGAGGAATTCGCCCGAAACCGTTGTGGAAAAGCCACCGCATTTAATCGTATCATCGCCGACTTTAAACTCTTCTTCCTCGAGTTCCTCATATTCAAGTGACTCGAATTTTTCGTCAATAGCCTTCTCGATCTCTTCTTTATCCGCCTTATTTGTAGCCGCGATCGAATAAACCATCTTGAGCAGGGAATCAACTTGTTCAAGATTGTCTGTTCCGATCATGGATCCGACATAGGAGTCAGCCGCATCAGCTTTATCGGCCGTATAGCTGTAGCTCAGAGGATCGATCCCCAGCGAGCTTGCGTCAAGCGTGACCTTTTCCTCATCAAAATACAGAGTACCTTCCATACCCATTGCCGCAACCTTAATGGCGTAATTGCCTTTATCAGCGTCGATCTGGGCCTTCACGTCCTGGCCCGAGACATCTGCATTTATATCAAAAGCATACTTTCCGTCTTCCATGATCTCAGATGCCGCTTTGATCTGGCCTGTCATATCATCGGCTACAAATGTTGCCTCGCTGGCCGCTTTGATCTGCTCGTACGGAGTCCCTTTACCGAAAACGCCTCTTCCGCCGCCTCCGACGAGATTCTTAA
>ONYV01000268.1 GCA_900322105.1 uncultured Eubacteriales bacterium
ACACACGGGGTTAGCTCGCACCAGCTGTACGGGTTGCCGTACTTGAACGAGAAGCCCCCGCCTCTAAGCGTTAGCGTAGGCGGCGGGAGTATGTCACTCTATGGTAAAATGGGATAAACAAAAAAGCGAAAGGAGAAGTTGATTCAGCTTTTTCCAAAAGTTTGGATTCCCCTTGCATTTTCCGTATGCATTTGATATAATGACTGTACTCTCACCAAAAAAGGAGGAACAGAGAATGAAAGAGTATGAAGAAAACAAAGCGCAGAACGAAGAGGAAGACGAGATGGTCAACGTTGTCACCCTGAACGATGAGGACGGCAACGAGCAGGATTTTGAGTACATTGATTCCGTTGAATACGAAGGAAAAGAGTACGGCTTTTTCCTGCCGATGGAAGAAGACGCTTCCGAGTTAGTGATCCTTCAGATCGAGCCTTCTGAGGAAAACGAGGACGAAGAAGTCTTTATCGGCATTGACGATGAAGAGCTTCTCAAAAAGGTCTTTGCTATTTTCAAAGAAAAGTATCAGGACGAATTTGATTTTGAAGAAGAATAAGAACACCTTGCGCCCTGCTGTGCCGAACTTCACACAGCAGGGCGATCTGTTTTTTGTCGGAAGTGCGTTGACGGGGAAAAGCAGACAGGGTGTGTTTGAAATCTTGCCTGACCGTATCAAAAATGTACATTACAGATGTTTGAAAATATTTTTGATTTTTTGTAACCTGCCTGAGGTGTTCGGGATCATACTGTCAAAAGGAGGATGATTTCCATGAAAAATAACAGAAAGCTCACGTGTATCATACTTGCATTGTTTCTGGCGTTCACAGCGTCTGCCTGCGCAGGAAAAACAGGTTCGGAGAATTCCGGCGGCGTTTCCGATATCAGCACAGTCGTGACGGTCTCCGAAGCGCCCGAAAGCGATGATACAGCAGACAGCAGGGACACCGAAGAAAGCAAGGACACAAAAGACAGCTCAGCTCCCGACAAAGGCACAGAAACCGTTACCACAGAAGGCGGCCTGACCATGCGCATCACAACGCACAAGTCTGAATATTCCGATACGAACGATTTATATGATACGATAGGCGACACTGCCGCAGACGCTGACGGCTGGGCGGAAGAGAAATACTACGAAGCTCCGGAAAGTACCGCTAAGCATATCACCAAAGGAGAATTAGTCACAAACGATGCCATGCCGAGAAGTACAGCCGCTCCGTCCGCTGATGCTCCGACAGTATATCCGACAGAAGAACTTGACCCCACCGTCACCACCGACCCGAAACTCATCATAGACGAGCCGTATATCCCTGACGAACCGACACCGCAGGCAGGTCTGCTCACCGCAGGCGAATGGAACGACAACGACAACTGGGGCTTTTTCACAAACCTTGTCACCGCAAACACCGTCACTTTCCCAAGCTACGGCATCAACCCCGAAAACCGTACAAAAGTAACGCTTCACACCTCCGATAACAAGCCTGTGATGAATGCAAAGGTGTCTGTCTGCAAAGAGGACGGCACACCCCTCTGGACAGGCGTGACCAATAAAAACGGCACAGCCTTTCTCTTTACGCAAAATGATGAACACGGCGCTTATCTGTTGGCAGAATTCGGAGATACCAAACAGCAGTATGACCTTCACCAAAAGACCCCCGACACACAGCAGGGTCAAAGCACCGTCACAAATGACGAATATACTTTGACGTTTGACAGCGAAGGCAAAGCATACAAAAATACAGATATCATGTTCATCATGGATGCAACAGGCTCTATGTCGGATGAAATGCTGTTCTTACAGAGCGAATTTACCGCCATCAGCGAAGCCGCAGGCGATGAAAACACACGCTATTCCGTCAACTTCTATCGTGACAAGGGCGATGAATTTACCACAAAGTGCTATGATTTCACAAAAGACGTTAAGGCGCTCCAAGAAAAGCTCAACAGCGAGTCCGCAGACGGCGGCGGAGATACGCCCGAAGCCGTTGCCGAGATACTGGAAGAAACGATCCGCAAATCAAACTGGGACGAAGAATCCGTCAAGCTGGCGTTTATGATCTTTGACGCGCCGCCGCATGAGGAAGCAGTACAATCCCTGCAAACGTCCGTCAAAGCCGCCGCAGAGAAAGGTATCCGCCTGATCCCTGTCATTTCATCGGGAACGGAACGTGACACCGAACTGTTCGGCAGAGCCGTTTCTATCGTCACAGGCGGTACATATGTCTTTTTGACAGACGATTCCGGCATCGGCAACTCTCACCTCGAACCCATCATCGGCTCCTATAAAACCGAAAAACTCTACGACATCATCATCCGCATCATCGAAAGCTATAAGCAATAAGTCTGCACCATTCACGATTCAACTCATACGTTTAACGCCGCATTCACTGCCTGCAAGCAGCAGAATGCGGCGCTCCG
>ONYV01000267.1 GCA_900322105.1 uncultured Eubacteriales bacterium
CACGATAAATTCGCTTTCATCCCTGTCGTCGGACGCAGAGTAGACGGTGATCTTTTCGCCCTGTTCGTTTTGCGTCCAAAGGGATTTATCCTTGCGTTCGTAATTGTTGCCGATGACGTGGTTGGCAGCGGAAAGAATGTTTTTTGTCGAGCGGTAGTTCTGCTCTAACTTGATGGTGCGTGAAAACTCATAGTCTTCTTCAAAGTCCAGAATATTGCGGACGGTTGCGCCGCGGAAACGGTAGATACTCTGATCGTCATCACCGACAACGCAGATATTCAGGTGATGCATGGCAAGCATTTTGACAAGCAGATACTGCACATGATTGGTGTCCTGATATTCGTCTACCATGATATAACGGAACTGATCGCTGTATTTGTCCAGCGCTTCGGGGCATTTCTGAAACAGCAGGACGGTATTGAAAATGATGTCGTCAAAATCCATCGCATCTGCTTCCATCAACCGTTTCTGATAGAGCTTATACACTTTGGCAACAGAGCCGAGTCTGGTATCTATGCCGGCGTTTTGGGAGTATCTTTCTGTGTCGGTCATGGTGTCCTTAGCGTTTGAGATCTCTGCCATGATGCTTTTGACAGACAGGATCTTTTCGTCGATATTCAGCGATCTCATGCAGTCCTTGATCAGTCTTTTCTGGTCGTCTGTATCGTAGATCGTAAAATGGCTCGTGTAGCCAAGCTGATCTCCGTAGCGGCGCAGTATCCTTGTGCAGGCGGAATGGAAGGTAGACGCCCAGATATCATTTCCTGCTTCTCCGACTTTCTGACAGATACGGTCTTTCAGTTCATTGGCGGCTTTGTTGGTAAAGGTGATGGCAAGAATGCGCCAAGGGTGTACTTTGCCGACAGAGAGCTTTTCGGCGATCTCGTCAGGGAGCTTTGCTTTTCCTTCGGCGCAAAGGCGTATCATAGCGACTTCTTCGGGGTCATACTCGCCGTAGAGCGCATCGCTTTCGTAGGCTTCTCCCCACCGCAGGATATGCGCAACGCGGTTGACGAGCACCGTGGTTTTTCCGCTTCCTGCACCTGCTAATATCAGCAGCGGTCCTCTCAGCGCAAGAGCGGCTTTTTTCTGCATATCGTTCAAATGTGAAAATTCGTTTTCTATGATCTTTTTCCTGAGGGAGATCAATTCCTTCTTCAATTCTTCGTTCAATTCATTCACTCCATATCATCTTTTTCTTTCTCTATTCTACACCAATCCGCTCAAAATATCAAGCGCAGCAGTTTCCAAGACCGTTGTTTTTGAACGAGCTAAGGCTCCCCCGCACAAAGACCGCCTGACGGTTTTGCACGCCGTCTTTCGGCAAAATTTTCTTGAAATACGTCAGTATTCCTGCGTCGATTTTGTCAATCTGATGAAAAATTATGCTCGAAATCTGACGCACAATTTCTGTGCGGTATTGCCCTAAGGATTTGTAAACAAAAACGAAAAACTCTGCAAGCCTTTTCAAAGGCTTGCAGAGTTCCTTGCAGGAGGCTTGGACGGGTGCGTATGTCATCAGAATGTTACAAGTATGATACAAAATGGTTAAAAAACTGTAATGACAAGTTTATAGGAAATTATGTCAAGGATACTTGACAATTCGTAAAGTATGTGATACCATATACTCAGAAGGAAAAAACTACCTGACGGATCATGTTTTCGGAGGTCTTTTCAGATGGATAAAAAAGAGATTCTGGAAAAGAATAAAGAAAAAAGCCGTAAGTCACTGGACGAACGGGAACAGAAGGTATATCATTCTTCCTTTGGCGTCGGCGCTGTGGTCGTCGGGATCTTGTGCCTGATCTTCAGCGTGTACCGCGCGTTTCAGCATCATACGTTCTATGAATTCGTAACCATCATCACAGCATATCTATGTACTACCCTTCTCTACCAATATAAGAACATTAAAAAGCCGTTCTATTTAATTGCAGGGATAGGAGCCGGTCTGGCGGCTGTTTTGTGCGCTGTACTGTTCCTTATGGTGAACAGATTATGAACGATATTGTTTTTCAGAACCGCCTGCGTGTGGCAAGAGCGGAAAAAAGGATCTCTCAGGGCGATTTGGCGGAAATGGTGGGCGTGTCAAGACAAACCATCAGCTCAATCGAAAATAACCAGTTCTGTCCCAGCGCAAGATTGGCGCTGCTGATCTGTATCGCTCTCGATAAAAAATTTGAGGAGCTGTTTTTCTTTGAATAAACAGTTTTTCGTTAAAGCGTTTATAAGTTTTTTACTTCATATACATTCCTCCTAAAAAGCAGTTCTCCCCCGATTATTTCTCCGTAATCGGGGGAGAGCTGTTTTTGCTTTTTGACAAAGCGTTTGTTAGCCAACAGGGTAATTGTGCTCGTTTGATACGTCTGAAATATTGCGGCGATCAGCAAGAAAAAAAGCTCCTGCTCTGCGTTTTGTCAACAGAGCAGGAGCTTTTTA
>ONYV01000263.1 GCA_900322105.1 uncultured Eubacteriales bacterium
TCCCGAAAAGGATTTTGACGAAGAGATGCTTGTTATGAGCGGTTTCGACAGTCAGGATATCGATATGCTGATACGCTCTCTCAGAAAATACGGCGTGGGCAGAGTGGCGCTCAAAGCGATCATCACGCCGACCAATGTGAACTGGAACAGTACCGATCTGTATTTTGCGGTGCGGGCGGATCACGAAGAAATGCAGAAAAACCGTCAGGGCGGATAAGATGTACTATACCTATATGCTGCGGTGTGAAGATCAGTCGATCTACACAGGGATCACGACCGATCCCGACCGCCGCTTTTCCGAACATCTCAGCGGCAGTAAAAAAGCCGCCGCCTATACCCGTACCCACCATGCAGAGAAAATGATCGCTCTCTGGCGCTGTGACAGCCGTTCCGATGCCTGCAAACTGGAATCTGCGATCAAGACACTGAACAAAAGACAAAAAGAGTCTCTCGTCTTTACAAGAACGCTGCTGATCTTTCGGGATCGGCTGGATATCACACGGTACACATGGGCTTTTGACGCAGCGAAGGAAAGCGGAATACAGCATCAAAGACTTTCACCGAAAAAACACCGTAAATGACAGATACCGTATCGGAGGCAGGCATTTTTGGATATTTATGAAGCATTAAAAAAATATTACGGTTTTACCACGTTCCGAAAAGGACAGGAAACCATCATCAAACATATCCTTGCAGGTCCGGATACGTTCAACATCATGCCGACAGGGGCAGGAAAATCCCTTTGCTATCAGCTGCCTGCTGTTCTGATGCCGGGGATCACGCTGGTGATCTCTCCGCTGATCTCCCTGATGCAGGATCAGGTGAGGTCTTTGCTGGCGCGAGGGATCAGAGGCGCTTATCTCAACAGTTCACTGACGCCAAGACAGTTGGAAAAGGCAACGGAAAATGCCTGCAATGGAATGTACAAGATCATTTACGCAGCGCCTGAACGGCTGTTATCTCCAACATTTATGCGCTTTGCCGTCAACAGTCGGATTTCCCTGATCGCTGTGGATGAAGCGCACTGTATCTCTCGCTGGGGACATGATTTTCGTCCGAGCTATCGGAAAATACCCGAATTTCTGAACCAACTGCCGCTCCATCCGCCGGTCGCCGCCTTTACAGCGACGGCGACTGAGAATGTTCGGCAGGATATCGTCCGTTTGATAGAACTGAAAAGACCTGCTCTGACATCTACGGGTTTTGACAGGGAAAATTTATACTTTGGCGTATACGCCGCAGATAACAGAGCGCGGTATGTGCTGGATTATGTGAAGAAAGCAGGGAATCAGTCGGGGATCATCTACTGTATGTCCCGAAAACGAGTGGATGAGCTTGCACTGCTGCTGCAAAGAAACGGCATTTCTGCCCTGCCTTATCATGCAGGCATGGAGGATGAGATCAGAAAACGCAATCAGGAGGATTTCACTTACGACAGAGCAAAAGTGATCGTAGCGACCAGCGCCTTTGGCATGGGGATCGACAAGCCCGATGTGCGCTATGTGATCCACTATAATATGCCGATGGACATTGAAGACTATTACCAGCAGGCAGGAAGAGCAGGCAGAGACGGCGAGAAGTCGGAATGCATTTTGCTGTATGAATCAAAGGACTATCGGATCTGTCGGGACATGATCGAAAAAAGCGCTGAAGAAGCAGAGGACGATTCGCCGCAGTTTCAGAAATATGTGGAAATGAAGAGAAGCCGCCTGCATCTGATGATGCGCTATGCCACATCGAAAGAGTGTCTGAGAAAAAGACTGCTGAACTATTTTGGTGAATCCTATGGAGAGGACTGCGGTTTTTGCAGTGTGTGTCAGGGGAAAAACCCGGTTGTAGAATACGATCAGGTAAGGAAAGAGATATGTTTGTCAAAGGAAAATGAGCAGTTGTATGAAAAATTGAAGGCTCACCGTGCAAAAACGGCTTACATGGCGTCTGTGCCGTCATATGCGGTGCTGAGTGATGCGTCTTTGCGTGAGCTTGCGGAGAAACGTCCGAAAACACCGGAAGAGATGAAAAAAATTCAGGGCGTTGGCGACATCAAGACAGAACGCTATGGCAGAGGATTTTTGAGGGTCATCAGATCCTTTGAAGATCAACACCGTACCGTTTAGAAGCGGCTGACAGATATCGCTGTCTCAGAATGTCAATGGTATGATGAGAGTAAAATACAATTCGTTTATTGTTTTGTAGATATACAAATAGTATAATTACAAAATGTATAATAAATAATATTTATACAAATTGCAAATTATACAAATCGTATTATCTATATGGTACAATAAAACATTAAAAATATTCAAAAGTATATTGAAACAATATTAAATATATGATATAGTAGGTGTAAGAGGTGATAATATGCAAGCCAAAGAAGTATTAAGTTTGCTAAAAATATCAAGACAAACACTTACTAAATATGTAAAAGAGGGAATTATAAAAACGAAACTGTTGCCTAATGGACGATATGATTATGATACAGACAGC
>ONYV01000262.1 GCA_900322105.1 uncultured Eubacteriales bacterium
TAAACGTCAATTTTATATAATTATTATCAGAAAAATGGAGAGGATCACTGCCGTCTTTTGCAACGCAAAGAATACGCTGAGTAAAACGCAGACGCAGTTTTATTTGATAAACACGGTTTTCAAAAAGGAAAGCATGACAGCTGTATGATAGAAATGCTGATGGAGTGAATATATCATGAACTTAAACCAGACGATTTTTTTTTCAATTGAAATATGGGGCGCTTTTTTCAGCCTGATCGCTGCCTTGACGATTTTGCTGACAAGACATTTTGACAAGTCAGGTTCACGCAAGCTGCTGCTGGCGCTGCTTTGTTCGGCGGCTCTGATGATCAGCAGCGGCATCGAGATCTATTTTCGGGGAGATACCTCGGAAACAGGACATTCCATTGAAAGATGGGCAACGTTTGCGGTGTATTTTCTCAGCTTTCTGAGCATTCCGCTGTCGGCGCAGTATGTTTCTCAGATCATTTATAACCGTTCGGGCGGCTTTAAGCTGTATTGGGAGCTCGTGGAATGGGGACTTTTCATCTTCGGGGCTGTGCTGCTGATCCTGAACGAAATTTTTCCGTATATCTACTATATTGACGAGACAAGCCATTATGCAAAAATGCCGTTCTTTTTCTGGCTGCCGAGTCTGATCGGCTTTACGGGTATTTTGACGACCCTTGCGGTTGCCTTTGTTTACAGTAAATATATGCTTACGATCGAAAGAGCGGCGGTCATTTCTTTTCTGACGCTGCCGCTGATCGGTATCATCATCAAGCTGTTTTATCCCGATACGCCCTTTGTGACGCTTTCCATTGTTGTTTCCGTCATCATACTGTTCATTTCTTATGAAGCAAGCTATGTGCAGTTTCTTGTGGAAAAGGAAAAAAAGCTGAGTCAAGAAAAACTGAAGATCGTCAACCGTCAGATGAAGCCGCATTTTATCTTCAATACCCTGACGCTCATCCGGTTTCAGTGCCTGACTTCTCCGAAAGAAGCGGCAGAAACAGTCACAGAGTTTTCCAATTACCTCAGAGGCATCACCGATTATCTGACGGAAGAGGACTGCATTTCAGTGGAAGCAGAGCTGGATATCGTAAAAAACTATCTGCGCATCCAGTCCAAACGCTTTGGAGACGGGATCACAATGGAATACGACATTCAGTCAACGGATTTTGACGTACCGCCCTTTTCGATACAGACATTAGTGGAAAATGCTGTTCATCATGGGTTCAAAAGCGGTCAGATCGATAATGGTCGGATCAGGATATCGACGAAAAAAGACGGAAACAGGCGGATTGTGACCATTGAAGATAACGGAGCAGGCTTTGATATAAAAGAGATGCAAAAGAAAGAAAAGAATTCTGTCGGCATTACCAATACCAGAAACAGGGTAGAGATCATGTGTAATGGTGAGCTGAAGATTGAAAGTGAGATCGGGAAAGGCACACGGGCGACAATCGTGATACCTGAATAAAATGGCGGAGTGATGGAACATGAATATCCTGATAGCAGACGATGAGATGAGTATGCGGTATGATCTGAAGCTTGCAGTGGAGAGAGTGGCTTCTGAGGACGAACACGTTTTCTTTTTTGCAAAGAACTATGACACGGCGCTGGAACAGATCAAGAACCAAAAAATAGACATAGCCTTTTTAGATATCAATATGCCGGGAAAGACAGGGCTGGAGCTTGCTAAGGCGGTCAAGGAATATGATCCCGATATCAACATCATCATGGTCACTGCATACAGAGAATATGCGCTGGACGCTTTGCGGCTTTATGTCAGTGCCTATCTGCTGAAACCTGTGGATGACAACGAACTGAGAGAAGCGCTCAATCACCTGCGCAAGCCGATCGGCGCAGCGCAGACATCGGCAAGGACATTGAATGTTAAATGCTTTGGCAATTTTGAAGTCTATGTGGGAGATAAGGCGGTCAGGTTTTCACGGCAAAAGGGAAAGGAACTGCTTGCCTATCTTGTTTGTCTGAAAGGCGCGTCTGCCACACGCGGAGAAATATGCGCCAGCCTGTTTGAAGACAGCGTCGACAAAAACAGTGTTGAGCATCTGAAAAAAGCAGTACAGTCTCTCAGAAAGGATCTTTCCGAATATCAGCTTGAGGATGTTCTTGAACACAGCCGAAATGCCTATTCCATCAACACGGCTCTGATACAGTGCGATTATTACGATTATCTGGAGCGAAAGCCGGGAGCAAAGGATCTGTATAAGGGAGAGTTTATCAATCAGTACAGTTGGGCAGAGGTGTATATCTATCACTTGGAGAATTACCGCTGAAAAAAGCTGCTGCAAGCCAATGAGCCTGCGGCAGCTTTTTTTTGCTTTGTACAATAGACTTCCTCGGAAACTTCCGAAGCAATGTCTTACTTGTCTCTTCTGCGCGGGGCGAAGTGTCTCTCCCTTGCATGACACCAAGCAGTGCTGCACTCGAGACGCTTTTTCCGGCACAAAATATCCTGCGTAATACGGCACTTCTCCGGTT
>ONYV01000258.1 GCA_900322105.1 uncultured Eubacteriales bacterium
GTGTCGTACTGCCTGTTTGATTTCTTCTTGTTTGGCTTCGTCCGGAAAACAAGTGTTTGGTCATTTCATACCGCCGTGTTCATCAGGAGTTTTGCGAGCCCTGCTTTTTCACTTCGCTTTCGGGGTGTCCGTCATAGCAAAACGACAGCACCGTCAGATCGTCAAAAGGATCTTTCCCGATACAGAAGGCATCCACTGAGTTTTTGAGCGCATGTACGGCGCTTTTCGGTTCGGTATGACCGTGCAGTGCGCTGACCAGCCGTTCTTCCCCATAGAATTCTTCGCTTTTACTCATCGCTTCCGTCACGCCGTCCGTATAGTACAGCCAGCCGTCTCCCTGCTGCATCTGTTCCGTATGGTCTTCGATACGGATATTCTTAAACAACCCGATCGCAACACCGGGCTTCGGGCAGAACAGTTCTGCTGTCTGTCCCAATCTCACAGGAAGCGTATGCCCTGCATTTGCATATACAAATGCGCCTGTTTTGGTTGACAGCACCGACACAAAAACAGTTGCAAACAACCTCTCCGGATTTGCTGCGCGCAGTTCGCTGTTTGCTAACTTTAACGCCTGCGCAGGATTCATCCCCTGCATCAGTTTTTCACGGATCGCCGTCTTTGCCATGACCATAAACAGTGCCGCCGTAATACCCTTTCCTGAAACATCTCCTACGACCGTACACAGCTCATCGCCGTCCCGCACAAAACAGTCGTAAAAATCGCCGCCGACATCCTTGCAGGGACGTTCGATGGCATACACCCGAAAACCCTCTCCGCAAAGCTCCGTTTCGGGCGGAACGATGCCGTTTTGTATCCTGCTGGCGATCTCCATCTGCGTTTGATGCTGTACCCTTTCCGTCGTCAGAGCATTTACTTCTCCGATATACCGTGAAATATCTTCCTGCATCTTATTAAAGGAATCTGCGATCCCCTTGATCTCGTTGTTGGCGCTAATCTGTATCGGTTCGGTTTTCAGTCCCTCTTCTCTGACAAAGTGATCCATTTTTCGGGAAATCAGCGCAACGGGTTTCAGCACCCTGCGGCGGATAAACACCGTCAGGAAAATGAAGATCAGCAGCAGCAAAACAGCGATCGGAACGCTCGACTGAACCGAACGGACAAACACACGCTTATCCATATCTCCTGCGGAAATATCTGCGCCTAACAGATACTGCACTTCATTGTGATTGTCAATGATCGGATATGTCCATGAATAGACCCTGCCGTACTGATTATCCGTTGTTCTGGCTCTGCCGTCTGTACTGCCTCTTTTGGCATCCAGCACCTCCTGAGGGATCTTGTCCATCTTCACGACCGTTCCAAAGCCTCTTTCTCTTGAGACGATATCGTTTACCGCATCGTCTGCGGCGGCAGTGTAGTAATACAGATAACTGTTGGTCTCCTCGTCAATATCAAACACATACAGATATTGAAATTCAAGATCCTTGCAAATGATCCTTAGCATCTTGCTGATCTGTTCGATCCGTTCGTCCTGCTTGAACTGAGCAGACTGCAGCAAAGCAGGCTCTTCCTTGGCGTTATAGAGATCGTTCAGAATGACCGAAACAGAGTAAGCCGTATCCGAAAAATTATGGTTGGTCTCATCTAACACATCATAATAGCTGAACCCTACACTGGCAGCGATCATCAGAATGACTGCGGCTAAAAAAATCAGAGTGACAGTCCGCAGCAGTGAAGCCCTCGGTTTTGTTTTTTGATTCGTTGTCTCTATTTTCATCATATCAGAACTTCATGTCATACCAGAGGAGGAACGCATAGACCGCATACAAGCGATTCCAGAGAAATTCTTCACCGTCCAGATAACGCTCCCACATATCTTTCAGCTCTTCCGTATGGAAAAATCGTGCGGCTGTTTCCCCGAAGAGTTTTTCCTTGATCGGCGCATTGAACTGCTCATTTGCCAGCCATTTGCGGATCGGCACGGCAAAACCGACTTTTTTGCGAAATGCTACTTCATCGGGCAGCTTGCTGCTTGCTGCCTTACGGAAGACATATTTATTCTGATCTTCCATAAACTTATATTCACCGGGGATTCTGCGCGCAACATTGAACAGGCGAAGATCAGAAAACGGCGTATGCAGCTCTACACCGCAGGCGGCAGAGGTACGGTCGGTGTTCAGATAGATATCGCCCTCCAGCCACAGGGAAATATCAATGGTCAGTTTCTGCGCAAGCTCATCCTGACCCTGTACCCTGTTCCAATACGGCATAACAGGAGCAGACGCTTTCACACTTTCATCATAATCCTTCATCAGACTTTTCACAACGTCCTCCGACATGATATGCGAACAAGTCAGGTATACCCATCCCTCGGGCAGTTCTCTTTTGTGCGCATTGTAGCCGCCGAAAAACTCGTCAATACCCTCTCCCGAATACACGACCTTTGCTTTCTGACGGACGGCAGCGCATCCCAGCGAAAACGCAACGGCTGAGGCGTCTCCCAGAGGCTGTCCCATTTTGTCAATGACTTCGGGGATCCTTTTGAAGTATTCGTCAGGACCGATCATCTTGACGCAGAAGTCCTTT
>ONYV01000256.1 GCA_900322105.1 uncultured Eubacteriales bacterium
GCTGATAGCTTTGTTTCATGATAATTTTTCTGCATGGCTCGCATTCGGTTTCACGATGGGCGATCGGCTGCCTGCAAAACGGACAGCTTCTCGGAAAGATCAGCAATAACGGGTTCATTTGGCGTTCACTTCCTGTTTCTCTGCTGATTTGATGTAACACGTCAGCAGCGGCGTGTCACGGATCACGGAAATCTTTGCACGGTCAGAGCCTTTCCAAAAAGTCTTTCAAAGCAGAATAGCGCATGGTCTTTTTGTTGTTGTCGATCATCGTTTTCATCACGGACACATTGCCTACTAAGATCAGCAGTTTTTTGGCTCGTGTGACAGCGGTATAGAGCAGGTTGCGATAATAGAGCATCGGCGGACCGTAATACATCGGCATGATGACAGCGTCAAACTCGTTGCCCTGACTTTTATGGACGGTGGCGGCATAGGCAAGCTCTAAATTGAGCATGGCTTCTTCGTCATAGATCACCGTTTTATCGTCAAAACGGACGCTGGCGGATTTTGTCGCTTTGTTGACGGTCTGTATCACGCCGATATCGCCGTTGAATATGCCTGAACCTTCGCTTCCGTCGTCTTTTGTCCAGAGAAGATCGTAATTGTTGCGTGTCTGCATCACTTTATCTCCTCTGCGGAAAGTATAGAGAGGAAGCTGCCATTCAAGAGCCTTGCTGACAGAAGGATTCAGCACTTCCTGAAGGCGTTTGTTCAGCTCGATCACCCCAAGCTCGCCTTTTCTTCCGGGGCAAAGTATCTGAATGTTTTCAAGGGGGGAATAGTGGTAAGAAGCAGGCAGTCTGCGGACGGTCAGATCTACGATGGTAGAGGCGATCTTTTCTTTGTCGGGATAGGAAAGAAAGAAGAAGTCGCCGTCTTTTCGTCCGATCTCGGGCATCTCTCCGCGGACGATACGGTGAGCGTTGGTGACGATCAGGCTTTGCATGGACTGGCGGAAGATCTCCGTCAGCCGGATGACAGGTACCTTGCCCGAAGCGATCAGGTCGCCCAGCACATTTCCGGGTCCTACGGACGGCAGCTGATCGCTGTCGCCTACCATAATGAGCCTGCATCCCAGCGGCAGCGCGCGCATCACGCTTTCAAAAAGCTGCGCATCTACCATGGAAAGTTCGTCTAAGATGAGCGCATCGCATTCCAGCATATTTCTTTCGTTTTTCTTGAAATTGGGCGCATCGTTTTTGTCCCATTCCACCTCCAGCAAACGGTGGATGGTCTTTGCTTCTCTGCCCGTGACTTCAGACATTCTCTGCGCGGCTCTGCCTGTGGGCGCTGCCAAAGATACTTTCAGACCGTTTTGTAAGAGCAGAGCAATAATGGCGTTGAGGGTGGTAGTTTTTCCTGTACCGGGACCGCCCGTCAGGATGAGCAGTCCGCCCGAAAGTGCTTCGATGATCGCTTTTCTCTGCAAGTCGGCATAAATCACGCCCTGCTGTTTTTCAAACAGTTCCAGCGCCATTTCAACGCCTGTGATACTGTCGGGCGGAAACTGCAGCATCATGGAAAGTCTTTGCGCCGAAAATAACTCGCTTTTATACAGTTCGGGCAAAAAGACGAAAGGCTTGCCGCCGATGGTATCGGAAATGAGGCTGCCGTTTCGGATCATTTCTTCGAGCATTTCAGAAACGGGCGCAGGGTCTAATTTCAAAAAGCTGTTTGCCGTCTGAGAGAGCTTATCTTTCGGCAGACAGGTATGTCCGTTTCTTGCGTTATGCTTGAGGACATAGGTGATGCCTGCATGGATGCGAAAGGGTTCGTCAGCAGGTCTTTTCAGGGCGGCGGCAATATAGTCAGCCCGTTCAAAGGACAGGTTTACTTCACTGCCGCAGAGGACAAAGGGATTCTGTTCGATGAACTGTATTGTATCTGCGCCGAAGTTTTTCCACACCTTCACGGATTCCTGTGGAGAAATATGGTATCTTTGCAGGAAGATCATGGCTTCTCTCATGCCGAAGGTCTTGGCGATCTCTGCGCTCAGCTTCATTGCTTTTTCGTGAGAGATGCCTTTGATCTGTTCCAGTCTGCCGGGGTCACGCTGTATCACTTCGAGTGTGTTTTCTCCAAAAGCATCCACCAGTCTGCGTGCCGTTGCTTTTCCGATGCCCTTGACTGCGCCCGAAGAAAGGTATTTCAGGATACTGTCTTCTGTTGTGGGGACATACTGTTCGTAATATTCAAAAGCAAACTGTTCTCCGTAGCTTGCATGAGTTTTCCACCTGCCCGATAGTTTCAGTTCGTCTCCGATATTCACATTCGGCATCATCCCCACGGCCGTGGCATTTGCTCCGTCACAAAGCAGCGTCATCACTGTATAGCCGTTATTCTCGTTTCGATAGATGATCTCCTCCACCGCTCCGCTCAATTGTAAAAGTTCTTCTCCGTTCATTTTCCTCACCCAACTCATTTCATTTTCTCCTCTTAGTTTACCCCCATCTCCCCCTCCTGTCAAGCTGCGGCAAGCTGCCGCTCCCGATTCGCTGACGTTCGCATACGCTCACTCTGTCTATTTGAGTTGTACATTCTATTCCGCAATATGACGGTGCGGCATCC
>ONYV01000255.1 GCA_900322105.1 uncultured Eubacteriales bacterium
ACATTTGTCTATTCCCCGCTTAGCGCTTTTTCTCGAATAATATACTTACCATATTCATTAACACTATTATATCAGTCTTCTCAGAAATATCAACATACAGGTTTTCTCTTTTTTTTGATCACATAAAACAGCCGGCTCATGCAAGGATGAAAACCCTTGTAAGAGCCGGTTACCTGCTTTATTATGTTATTCTCCAAAACAATCAGGCCATCATTTTATCTGTCTGCCCTGACGATACCTGTCGTTGTATTCCATATTGATCTCGCTGATCTCCTTTTTGCCGTCGATATAGTCCTGGTATATATCCCACGGGCTGCCTCCCCCAAGCCAGCAGGATGAGCAGTTTTCGCAGCCACCGCCGCAGTCAAGTGACGAGCGTATGATCTCTTCACGCTCTTCTTTTGTGGTATCCTTGATCAGAATGGACTTCATTAGATAAACCTCCTCAGATATAGTATGCCATATAATGGCTGGAATCATCCTGTACACTCAAACGGCACAAAGAGATCAATTACCAAACGCATCCATGATTTTTTTGACTGCAAACGGCTTTGCATACTTTATCTGCTGATCGCTGATGAAAACAGTATCCTCATCAACAGGTTCTATCCTCATAGCCGGATAAACTGTAATATACCTTGCCTTGCCATGCTGATCGAGCCTGATATGTCCGTCATCGTAACACACATCAACACCATACGAACGCACAATACTCTCCAACGGTTTAAACAATGCAGTTTGTCTTTCAAATGAGAGTTCATTAGCAATATGTCCGCTCATGCCCCACTCAAGAAGCTCCTTAGCCGCCGCTCTGTCAAGCATACCGTGAACCTTCTGGTTTCCATAATGTTTCAGACATTTATGACAGGCTGTATCACAGTCACACGCTAATATTTCTGCAGTCTTTTGCAGAAGCGTTTCAATACTATCAGCCAGACTGACAGAATATCCTGCCCCGCTTGACAGAGCATCATACAGAAATACGTCTATGTATTTACCTTCGTCATTTTCTCGGATTCTGTAGCCTGCAATCAGTTCACTGAATTCAATATCCAGTTCTTTACTGACAGCCAATCTCAAAGCCTCAGCCAAAGATAATGCTGCTCTTTTCTTCCATTGGTTCTGAGGATCATCCACTTCAATGATATTTCTATCAACATAAAATTCAAGCACCAGCATATCCGTGATAAAATCAAAGCCAAGATCAACATTGATCGCATTGCGGTGGCTGCATCTCTGATTCTGAACATACTTGGAACGGTATGGCCGCAAAACATCCTTCAAAACATCACTTTTTTCTCCGGGCATAGCAGCACCGCATTCGCTGCATACCATAAACCCTTGTTCATACGGACCTTTGTTGATCATAATGATCCTCTGATTTTCACGGGATGCCATACGAATATGCAGACAGTCTTTGACAGGCTTCATTCCGTCAGATGACGGCAGCGTTGAATACTGGGGAATGGCAACAGACGAGTACTGTTCTCTGAGCTGAGCCTCAGGAATTTGTTTTGCGTCTTTCGGAGCAAAACCCCAGGGTCTGAGCATAGGCTTGCTTTCTGCTAACGCTTTGCTGCGACAGAACGGACAGCTTTCATCTCCATCAGCTTCCAGTCCAAACCATCCGCAGGAACACTTAACGATACGTTTCATATAATTCGGGTCATTAATATAAGGCTCGGCAGGCTTGAATGTCAATCCCTTGATCTTATCACTGCCGGGTCGATAAAAGCCACCGATCTGAAATGTCTTTTTATCGACAACGATAGAACGCCCAGGTGCATATTCACCGATCGCTATATCTATCCCCCTGTCAACCTCGTATTTAACTTTTCCTTCGCTGTCGGAAATATATGTACTGACAACATTCTTAGGGAATGAGTACGTCGGTATGATGCCCTCTTCATACAAAGTATCAAGCATGGATTTTTCTTTCTGGTGTCCAAAACCATCGTCTGTATTAAACAGTTCGGGATGATTCTCCATCTTATCCTGTATCGCTTGCAGATCACTCATCACTTTATCTCTGAATTCGTCAAAATCAAAAGAAACGTTTTCGGGCAGACAAGTGGTGTCCTTTTGGGTGCATAAACTGGTAATGTATTTTGTAAATTCATCGGATCGTTCACCTAAAAAAGTTTTTGCCGATATAACATCAAGACTGCTGCCTATTGAGGATAAATAGCCCTGAAAAGCTATCATACTCATATGGCGATACAAAAGTTTTTTGCTGTTAACATCTATCCACGGCTTACGCGGGTCTCCACGGAACATTGGCACAGGATCTTTGAAATACAGCAGATCGTGCGGACTGTCCTCGCAGAATGTTACGATGGTAGAAAGGCTCGAACCCCGTCGTCCGGCACGACCGGCTCGCTGTTGGTAATTCTCTCTCATAGGCGGAATATTGCGTAAGCCTACAGCCACCAATGAACCGATATCAATACCGACTTCCATTGTCGTTGTACTGCTCAGAATGTCTATCGGTGTTTCATTGTCAGACACCAGATCACGAAAACGCAGCTCGTAGGTTTCTGTCTTGCTCCAAAGGTCTTCCCTTTGGTCAATGTG
>ONYV01000254.1 GCA_900322105.1 uncultured Eubacteriales bacterium
TTGATTCGGGTTCTGCATTCAGTGAATCGGCAGGGATCAATATTTTCGGGTTTCAGGATCTGCCAAGCGTCATTGCTTTTGGCAAAAACAGCCTGCGCTCCTTTTTGAACATTCCCGATACCATATCTGTCAGCCCGAGTGTACTGCTGCCGGATATCTATATCCTGCGCGATGCGATGGACTACACCATCAGTATTTTCGACAGTGAGGGGATTCTTCTTTTCTGTCAGAATTTCGGGGATATTTCTTCCTATTTCCATCCGACAGACGCGCCGAACACCAATTTTACCGAACGCTCCAAAAGCCGCATTCTTGACGAATACTATGCATTTGCCGACACCATGAAAGAGGGAAGATACACCTATCTGTTATCAGCGTCCCGTGTCGGAACGGACGGCAACCCGGAGAAAAGAGATCTGATGTCTTTCACAGTCTATGTCGATAACACGCCGCCCGTACTTCAAAACTGCCGATTGAGAAAAACAGCAGACGGCAGGCTGATCCTTCAAACGGAAGCCACAGACAATATATTTTTGCAGGGGATTCGACTGTCCGCAGTGCAGTTGGACGATCAGAAAAACGTATCTGAAACAATCGACCTTCGGGATGATATGCTCCAATACTTTGGCAGTACAGACGCATTTGTTGATTATCAATACGACAGTGAAACGGGAAAATACAGGTTCAATTACGATCTGACAGATTACAAAGAGCTCATCCGATCGCTCAAAAAAGCGCAAAAGGAGACCTATTCAGACGATGATCTGACCATTATCTTTGAAAACGACAGGGATCTCAGTTTGGTAAAGGACGATCTCATATTGCTGGAAGCAGTTGACAGCGCTTATCATTGCAGTGAACAGAAGCTGATCGATGTAGACGCATACGGTGAAGCGGTGATATATCTGAAAGACGCATACGGCGCACCTCTGACGAATGTAGAGGTGCTTGCAGCAGGGGAAACGTATCGAAGCGATGCAAGAGGCATTTTGATGCTGTATGATCTTCCGATGGGGAACATCAAGATGAAGCTGCTGTCAGACTATGAAACGACGGATGCAAAAAAAACCGTTCTGCTGCCGATCACAAAAGACTGTTATCAATATGAAAGCGTTCTTGTTTTGCAAAAAGTCACTGCTCCTTTGCCGGATCCGTCTGTTTCGTCAGAAGAAAGCAGAGCGCACAGTTCACACGAAAAAACCGTCATTGTCAATTATCAGACAGGAGAGAGCGATCAGATCTCCGTGATGATCGCGGCAGACTGCACAGCGGCGCTGTTTTTACTGCTGCGTCTGAAACGAAAAAACACAGAGATCGACCAAAACTGCATTTGACGAAAAACAGAAAAAAGATCCTGCCGAACAAACGGCAGGATCAGGATGTTGAAAGCAAGGATCATTCAGCTTTGTCACCGAAAATATTAAAACGGAACAGCTTGGACTCGTCATCGGGTTTCTGACACTCAAGATGAGCATTGGCAATTTTGCCGCCCTCGATCAACTGAGCCAGACCGATCAGTTGGCAGAGCTTACTTTTGAGGTTCAGACGATCGCCTTCATCTGTTACCAGGAAAACATCGCCCTCGCAAGTATCGACCACTTCCAGAAAAGCTTTAACATCAACATTATGAAGCTCAATTGCATTTGACATAGTAAATAACCTCCTTCAAAGTTATTCCGGTGTTTTTTGTTTTTGTAAGCTCTCTTGCTTACAGTTCCATTATAGCATAGAATTTCGGCTTGTCAATGTTTTTTCGCAAAAAAATGCAATTTTTTATGAAAACTGTCGCAACAAAACTGTTGAAATTTGTGCAACAGTACGAACAATAGCCTTTCAAAAGAATACTGCTCAATTCAGTATCCTTCCGTCGGAAATTTTTATGCATCTTTCCGCCATCACAGCGATCTTCGGATCATGCGTGATGATGACCATGGCAGAGCCTTCACGGTGCAGACCTTTCAGGATATCCATAATCCCTTCTCCCGAGCGGCTGTCTAAGTTTCCTGTCGGTTCGTCGGCTAAAATCAGCTTGGGTCTGAGAGCGATGGCACGGGCGATCGCAACTCTCTGCTGCTGTCCGCCTGAAAGCTCGGAAGGCTTGTGCGTCAGACGGTTTGCCAGTCCGACACGTTCTAAAGCGCTGTTTGCCAAAAAGAAACGTTCCCTGCGCCGCAATCCCCGATAGATCAGCGGCAGCTCTACATTTTCGAGGGCAGATAGAGAAGGGATGAGATGAAAACTCTGAAAGATAAATCCGATCATCGTATTGCGTATCAGAGAAAGCCTGCGTTCCTTCATAGCAGAAACAGGGATATCGTCCAAAAGATACTCGCCTTCGCTCGGCTGGTCGAGACATCCGAGGATGTTCATCAAGGTGGATTTTCCCGAACCCGACTGACCGATCACCGAAACAAATTCACCCTCTCTGACATGAAAACTCACATGATCCAGCGCATGGACATTTCCTGCTTTTGTGCGGTAGATTTTTGACACATCATTTAACTGTAGCATATTTTTCATGACACAAACCCTCATTTCAAAAATGGCTATATCATTATTGTGTCATGGAGCAGGATAGATTA
>ONYV01000311.1 GCA_900322105.1 uncultured Eubacteriales bacterium
TCATTTTTTCTTTTTTCTTTATTGCGATTGCGACTGTCGAACGGCAGTAAGATACAGGATTTATCTCTTTGACTATTATCTGAGTTGGTTTGTCAGACCGTTGAAAGCCAACAAGAATGCAGTGTCCTCGATAGCAAATCAAAAAGTGTCGTTTGACAAGAAACTGTTTATCTCCAGGATGATATTTGTCTTGGGCATATCAGATGATGAGTTTTATTTCGAAGAATATAATGAGGACGGAAAGAGGTTGGACTATCTGAAAAACAACCTGAAGAAATATAAGGGCGTAAGGATTCCTACCCAGAACAACATTTATTGGTAATGCCTACCGTTTTGGTAGGCTTTTTTGTTTTGTGCGATTGTTTTTGTAGATTCCTTTGCCACAGCGGTAAGCCTCCTTTCAGTGCGATACTATGAATGTGCTCCCGAAAAAACGAGAGCACATTACGAGAGCTTCAAAGTTCATGCCGCCCCTGGATCGCTCTTGTGAGCGTCACCTCATCCGCATATTCCAAATCGCCGCCAACAGGAAGACCGTAAGCCAATCTTGTTACTTTGATCCCCAAGGGTTTGACCAGCTTGGAAATATACATAGCGGTTGCTTCGCCCTCAATGGTAGCGTCCGTTGCCATAACGACTTCCTTTACGGTATCGTCTTTCAAACGGGCAAGGAGTTCCTTGATCTTGATCATGTCGGGCAAAATACCGCGCATGGGGGACAGAATGCCGTGAAGAACATGGTAGCTGACGAAAAACTCCTGTGTTTTTTCCAGCGCCATCACATCACGCACATCTTCTACGACGCAGATGATCGATTTGTCTCTCTTCGGGTCGGCGCAGATGGAGCAAATGTCCTTATCTGTCAGATTACAGCAGATCTTACAGTAATGGATCTTTTTGCGTGCGTCCACAATAGCGTCCGCAAATTTCTGCGCATCTTCCTCGGGAAGGGAGAGCATAAAATATGCTAACTTGTTAGCGGTTTTTGCGCCGATACCGGGCAGCCGCTCAAACTGTTCCGCAAGGTGTGCGAAGGGGGCAAGATTGTATTCGGGCATGATCAGAACAGTCCCGGTACGTTCAGACCGCCTGAGATCTTATCCATTGTGGCAGCCTTTTCATCTCTTGCCTGTCTGATCGCTTCGTTGACTGCTGCGATCACAAGATCAGAGAGCATATCAATATCTTCAGGGTCTACAACATCTTTTTTGATCTCAAGTGACTTTACTTCGAGAGCGCCTGTTACGACAGCCTGAACAGCGCCGCCGCCTGCTGCTGCGGAATATTCCTTGACATCCAGTTCCTTGGTTGCCTCATCCATTTCTTCCTGCATTTTCTGTGCCTGACGAGCTAACTGCTGCAGATTCTGTGAACCGCCGTTGTTATAGCCCTTTGGTAATCTTGCTTTCATTTGAGTTTCCTCCGTTTTCTTTTTATAATTTGTATGGTGTTGATGTGGAAAGATCCACGATGATCAGAAGCGCAAAAAGCAGCCTCTGAGAAAATACGAATTTAGTCGCTGTCGGAAGAAGAACCTTTCTCTTTCACAGGAACGCCTGCCGCCTTCAGTTCGGAAACTAACTGTGTCAGGGGATCGTCCTGCTTTTGTTCGTCGGGATAGGAGTATCTTCCTAATTTATATTCCTTGCCGGTGACGCTGCGGATCGCTTCCCGCATTTTATCACGGTTGGAAGGTTTTCTGAGCAGCTCAAAGCAGATGTCGTTTTTAGAATCGACCAATACATATCGGTCGCTGATATAAGCGGTGCTGCCTTCAAAGCCCATATAGATCGCTTTGGAATAGTGTTTCAGTTCTTCGATCACATCAGGCCATTCTTTCATTTCCACGGCATTTTTGCGCAGACGCTCCATTTCTTCATTGGCAGGACGTCTGACAGGCGGCAAAGTATGTCCGCCCGTGCTTGCCGGCGCAGGGGAAAGGAGAGAAGGATTCGCCCTGAGCTGATTGATGACATTTTCCAATGCTGCGATCTTTTTTTCAAGAGCGGCAATATCTGTCTGACGTTCATCCGAACAAAGCCGCACGAGGGTCATTTCCATCTCAATACGTCGGTTGACACCGTGGAGCATTCTGTCAAGAG
>ONYV01000283.1 GCA_900322105.1 uncultured Eubacteriales bacterium
CTCGAGTGCAGCACTGCTTGGTGTAATACAAGCGAGAGACACAAAGCCCGATGCAAAAAAGACAAGTAAGACGGTGCTTCGGAAGTTTCCGAGGAAGTCTGATACGCATTATGCCTTTTTTTCTTCTAAGAGTTTTTTGACGATCTCGTCCGTATGCATTCCCCTTGAGCCTTTTACCAGTACCGTACACCCCGATGTAAGGGCATTTTCCAGAATGGCATAGGCTTCTTCGTTGCTGTCGGCTGTTGACACTTTGGGACAGCCGCCGTTTTTTGCGCCCTCTGCCGTATGACGTGACAGTGCGCCGACTGCGATCAGCTCATCTACCCCGATCTTTGCAAGATGCTCTCCGACTTTTCTGTGTTCGTCAAAGGCGACATCGCCCAACTCCAGCATATCTGCAAGCACAGCGATCGTCTTTCCCTTTGCGATGCTTTTCAGCACGTCAAGCGACGCTTTCGCCGCTTCAGGACTGCAATTGTAGCTGTCGTCGATCAGTACGAGATCACCGCATTCATAGATCTGCTGACGCATAGGCGCATTACGGTACGTCAGCAGACCTTCTGCGATCAGTTCTTCCGAAAGACCCATCGCCCTGCCGACTGCAAAGGCTGCCAATGCATTCGTGATGCTGTGGACACCCAGCGCAGGGATCTTCAAACGGCAGCATTTGCCGTCATAATGACAGTCGAAAACAGTCGAAAAACCCTGCACCTCGATCCTGTCTGCATGGTAATCATTCTCCTGCCCCATGCCGAACGTCACTGTACGAAAGGGCTGTTTGCCGTGAAGCTGACGCAGGAGCTTGTCGTCCCCGTTCAGGAACAAAACGCCGCTGCTGCTGAAATGCTTGGTGATCTTGAATTTCTCTTTCAGGATATTTTCCTGCGAATGAAGATTCTCGATATGTGCCACGCCGATATTCGTCATGACTGCCATTTCGGGACGCGCGATATCGCAAAGCGCATCCATTTCTCCGAACTCACTCATTCCCATTTCGATCACCGCCGCCTGATGCTGCTTTTCGATATCGAACATGGTCATCGGAAGTCCGATCTGACTGTTGCGGTTGCCCTGCGTTTTCATCACATTGAGTCCTTTGGAAAGCGCTGCGGCGATCATTTCCTTCGTGCTGGTCTTGCCGACACTGCCCGTTACTCCGATCAGCCGTACCTGCATACTGCTGCGGTAATCGGCTGCGATCTTTTGCAGTGCCGCTTTGGTATTGTCTACTAAAATATACGGTTTGACGGCATTTTCGGGAGCAGGCTGTTCTGTGAGCGTTGCTGCGCCCTTTTTCAGACAGTCTTCAATAAAGCGGTGAGGGTCTACACGTTCTCCCCGTATCGGCACAAACAAAGAACCCTCCCGCACCTGACGGCTGTCATACTGGATATTGTCGATCTGTGTATTTTCATCTCCGCAAAGCAGCGTACCGTTTGTAACAGCGGCGATCTGTGCGGCAGTATATGTTTTCATGGGTATTCCTCCTAAAATATGGCGCATGGCGCTGATGAGTCAGACTGAATGATAGTTTTGATCCTGTTCTCATCTGCTGCTGAGAATGGAAGCGATCACTTCACGCTCATCATAATGTGTTTTCACGCCGTTTTTGTCCTGATAATCCTCGTGTCCCTTTCCTGCCAAAACGATGATATCGCCTTTTTCGGCATTCTCGATACACCAGCGGATGGCGTCTGTTCTGTCGGGAATGACAATGTACTTTCCGCCTGTTTTATGCAGTCCTGTTTTGATATCCTCAATGATATCCTCCACCTTTTCAAAACGGGAGTTATCTTCCGTCACGACCGAAAGATCCGCCATTTTTCCTGCGATCTCACCCATCTCGAACCGTCTGTCACGGGGGCGGTTTCCTCCTGCGCCGAACAGAACAATCAGGCGCTTGGGATCATATTCACGCAGCGTTGTCAGGATATTTTCCATACTCAGGGCATTGTGAGCATAGTCGATCAAAAGGGTGTAATCTCCGGGGACTTTCACAGGCTCTACCCTGCCCTTTACTTTGATCTCATTCAGACCGTCATAGATATTTTGTAACGTAACATCAAAATGACGGCATACAGCAATGGCGCCGAGCGCATTATAGGCGTTGAATTTTCCCGGTATCGCCACATCCGCAGACATATTGAGTACACCGCTGACATCAAAGTGAACGCCAAGATACCCCGGACGAGAGATCAGATGACTGTCCGTGGCTTTCAGTTCTGCGTTTTCAGAGAAACCGTAAGTTTCTACCCGACAGCTATGGTTTTGGAGCATTTTCGGATAGTTTTCATCATCGATATTGACAATGCCGACG
>ONYV01000252.1 GCA_900322105.1 uncultured Eubacteriales bacterium
GTAAATGACCTCGTGCTAGTCAAGATATTCGGATGTGATACGCTGGAAAGGCGGAGCGACCTGTTCACGGGTCTTGGCGTCTACACCGCCGTTGAGGGCATAGAGCAGACATTTCGCAAGGTTCGCTCTTGCGCCGAAAAACTGCATTTCCTTGCCTGTCTGTGTTGCCGAAACGCAGCAGCAGATCGAATAGTCGTCCCCCCAGACGGGCTTCATCACATCATCGTTTTCATACTGCACGGAGCTTGTGTTGATGGAGATCTTTGCAGCATATTTCTTGAAGTTTTCGGGCAGCGCAGAGGAATACAGCACCGTCAGGTTCGGTTCGGGAGAAGGTCCCATGTTTTCGAGGGTGTGCAGAAAACGGAAATCGTTTTTCGTGACCATAGAGCGTCCGTCACAGCCGATACCTGCCACTTCGAGTGTCGCCCATACGGGGTCGCCGGAGAAAAGTTGATTATAGGACGGGATACGGGCAAACTTGACGATGCGGCACTTCATGACGAAATGGTCGATCAGCTCCTGCGCTTCCTGTTCTGTCAGCGTGCCTCTGTCAAGATCACGCTGGATATAAATATCTAAAAATGTCGAAACACGTCCCACGCTCATGGCAGCGCCGTTCTGGGTCTTGATGGCGGCAAGGTAGCCGAAGTAGAGCCACTGCACCGCTTCTCTTGCGTTTTTGGCAGGCATGGAGATATCAAAGCCGTAGAGGGAAGCCATTTCTTTCATGCCGGCAAGCGCTTTGATCTGCTTGGCAAGTTCTTCACGCAGACGGATGGTTTCTTCTGTCATTGTGCCGTCGCCGCAGATCGAAAGATCGTGTTTTTTTTGCTCAATCAGATAATCAATGCCGTAGAGCGCCACACGTCTGTAATCGCCCACGATCCTGCCTCTGCCGTAGGTGTCGGGCAGACCTGTGATGATCTTGTTGTGACGCACCGCTTTCATTTCGGGTGTATAAGCGTCAAAAACGCCCTGATTGTGGGTGGTGACATATTCGTTGAAGATCTTGTGCAGTTCAGGGTCGGGCGTATAGCCGTAGGTCTGACAAGCCTGCTCCGCCATTTTGATGCCGCCGAAGGGCATGAAGGCACGTTTGAGGGGCTTGTCCGTTTGCAGACCGACGACCTTTTCCAGTGTGGGATCATCTGAAATATAGCCTGCGCCGTATGATGTCAGGGTCGATACGACTTTTGTTTCCATATCGAGAACGCCGCCCTTGGCTCTCTCTTCCTTCTGGAGCGTCATCACGTCACTCCAAAGTTTTTTGGTCGCTTCTGTAGCGTCCTGCAAAAAGGACTCATCGCCGTCATAGGGACGATAGTTTTTCTGAATGAAGTCTCTTGTGTTGACTTCTATCTTCCAGATCCTTCCGTCAAAGCCTTCCCATGCTTCTTCGTATGCTTTGTTCATGGATGCTTCTCCTCTCTCTGTTAAATGATCGCAGTAAAAACAGCAGATGTGTCGGTTTGTGAGCGGAGCATATGAGTGCGTTGATTGTTATCAAAAGCTGTTTCTGTAGATTTGACATATCATAACTATATAGCGGATTTTCGGTTTTGTCAACCGTTCATGATGTATTAAAAAAATATCGTGCAAACGTACAAAAAATAGTAATCATTTCTGTTTTATCTGGTAACAATTTTTTGAATTTTTCGTTCCGTATACTATATATTGTGTATCAAGCCGGATTTTAGCATACAGATTGTGTTCTTTGCGAAAAAGCGGTTTTGTTCGGATAACGTGACGATTCTTTTTGGAATAGGGCTGTTTGTGCGGATCTGTGAATATGGTACAGACAGCGAAAGTGAAAATAACCTGCTGAAAGCTATGTCTTCGGAAGTTTCCGAGGAAGTCTATTCATCCCAAAACCCTGATGTTTGTGATTGTGAAGTTTGACAGGATGGCGCTTTTCTGCTAAAATGGGATCATAGACAGGAAAAGAAAAGAGGAAATCAATGGAACAGCAAAACATCATAAACGGGTTCAGGGACTTGATGCTGGACTCAAGGATCATGAGAGCGATCGATGATATGGCGTTTGAGACCCCCACCGAAATTCAGGCGCAGGCGATCCCGCTTATGCGCAGCGGCGCAGACATTATCGGAAAATCTCAGACAGGTACGGGAAAGACGATGGCGTTTGCCATCCCTGCGGTGGAAATGCTCGATCTTCACGAGGACAAACCGACTGTGCAGGTACTCATCATGTGCCCGACAAGAGAACTTGCGCTGCAATGCGGCGAAGAGATCAGAAAACTTACAAAGTATATTCACGGCGTTCGCCCTGTGGAAGTCTACGGCGGCGCGCCTATGGACAGACAGATCACCCTGCTCAAGCGTGCCAATATCGTTATCGGCACGCCCGGCAGGATCATGGATCATATGAGAAGAAAAACGCTGAAATTAGACCATGTGAAGCTTGTTGTGCTGGATGAGGCGGACGAAATGCTCAGTATGGGCTTCAAAGAGGATATGGAAACGATTCTGCGGGATACGCCCGAAAGCCGTCAGACGGCATTATTTTCGGCTACCATGCCGCCCTCTATCTTAGCCATTACCAACGAATTCCAGAAGGATCCGCAGATGGTGCAGGTCAGAAAGCAGATCACATTGGATAATATTGCCCTGCAGTATGCAGATGTGCCGATGGGACGCAAAACAGACGCTTTGAAGCTGCTGCTGTATTTCTATGCGCCGACATTGGCAATGGTTTTCTGCAATACCAAAAAGACCGCTGACGAGCTGACAGAGAGCCTGCAAAAAAGCGGCATCAATGCCGACGCTCTTCACGGCGATCTCAAACAGTCGCAGCGCAACGCGGTGATGGAGCGTTTCCGCAGCGGTATGACACAGGTGCTGGTTGCAACAGACGTTGCGGCGCGCGGTATTGACGTGAATGACGTGCAGTTTGTGTTCAACTATGATATTCCGCAGAATAATGAATATTTTGTCCACCGTATCGGCAGAACGGGCAGAGTCGGAAAAGAAGGTACGTCCGTCACGATCTGCAGCGGCCGCCGTCAGGTAACGGAGCTGATGAATATCGTTCATGCCCTGAACCGCAAGATCACAGAGATTCCCATCCCCACAGGTGACGAGATACGCAGCAGGATGCATACCCAAAACGCCGAAAGCGTGATCGCAGCGATCCGCTCGGGCAAGGGTGAGCAGTATGCCGAAATGGTCAATCTGCTGCTTGAAAAAGGCTTTTCGCTTTTCGATATCGCCGCCGCTGCGCTGCAAATGAATTTCTCTGCAAAAGAGATCAATGTCGCTGATATCAAGCAGGAAAAGAAACAGTACGGCAGACATTCGGATGTTGATTTCGGAAAGATCGTGATCGATATCGGACGTTCCGCTCATGCTGCGCCGAATCATATCGTTGCTTCTCTCACGGAAAGAAGTCTTTTGCAAGGCTGTGATATCGGCACGATTGAGATATATGACGACTATTCCGTTGTGGCGATCCCTGCGGATGCGATGGAAGATGTGCTTGACAGGATGTACGGCGCAAAGGTCTGCGGCAGACCTGTTAAGCTCCGTCCCTTTGAGGAAAAGCCGAAAGAGCGCAGGAGCTTCGGCAAAAACGAGGGCAGAGGGAAAGCTTTCCATTCCCGTCAGAGTGACCGCACACGCCACGCTTCCCGACACAACGCCGCTCACGCTTCCCGTGCAAAACCAACCTACGGCAAATCATCCCGCCGCAAAGGATGACGTTTCCGAAATCATAAAACTCCGCACAAGGAATGATCGTTTCTGCACACCTGCCGACAAGCCGATCTTATGCCGGCAGGTGTGACGAGCGTGATAAAGTGAATGAAAATGATTTGCACAACATATTTGATCCTCAGCTCTTTTGAAAGGTCGGTGTAACGAATGAAAAAACGTGTCTTAGCATTGTTTGTCATAACCCTTCTGAGCTTACCTCTTTGCGCTTGTCAGCAGAAAACAGACAGAGGATCGTTTTCTTCATCACCGGATCTGTCGGATATACATTTGTCGGATTCTGCAAGCGTACCGTTTGAGAGTTTTCCTGCCGTTCAGGAAAGCGGATCGGATGCTCACAGCGGTGAGTCTGACGGAGAAACATCTCAGAATGATGTTTCCGAAAACGACAGCTCCGAAACAGAGGTGTCCGGCAAAACCCCCGAACAGAGCAGCGCCGCAAAAGCGACAGACGACACATCGTCTGTGACATTGCCCGAAGGGGTAACGAGGGCAGGGAAGGGAAAGCTGAAATTCACCTCGAGCGTGTTGTCGCTGAATGTGACGTTTCCCGAAGAATTTTGCGTTCTGAATACGGACATTTCTCCCGAATACGGCATTTATCTGCAAAATGCAGAAGGTACGGCGACATTGCTGTTGGCTTCTGTGACGGACAATACTCTTACTTACCGTCAGATGTCGGATTACCTGCGTCAGCAGTTCCCCGATGCGAAAGTTTCGATCAACGACAGGAAGGAAGTGCTCTGCCGCATCGAAACCAACGATCTTGACGGACACCCCATCTGCATTCTCCAGAAGATCAAGGTCAGAATCGGCGG
>ONYV01000250.1 GCA_900322105.1 uncultured Eubacteriales bacterium
TCTGCAGTGAATCAATTTACAGCAGCGGGTCTGTTTTTTACTTGAGATTTGTATCTGCGTTTTTCTTATCTGAAATATCGTTCAGCGCAAGCCTGCAATTGCATCGCTGACTCTTTGAACAGAAATATCAAGATCATCTGCGATCTGCTCCGGTGTTTTTCCTTTTTTGAGTAATTTGATAATGATCTCTGTTTCTTTTAGATCTTCACCTTCAGCACGACCTTCTGCGCGGCCTTCTGCACGACCTTCTTCGATTCCCTCACGTCTTGCATTGCAAAGAGCAGTAGCTTCATCGTGCAGCAGTTTTTCTCTGTAATGAACTTCCTGACGGATCTTTTCATCAGCACTGAGCTGACGCAGCATTACGATCGTGTCTTGAACTTCGGGAATTTCAGTTGTTTGTTGTATTGACATAAGTTCATCCTCCGTTTCTGCATTGATAAGGTTCAGCCAATCTTCCATGCGTTTGTGTTTTCTTGATCTGCTCAGCTTTTTCAGTTCAAAAAAATGAATTGAAAATTTGTCGGTCAGCAACTCGTTTCGTTCGCTTTCAAGAATGCGAAAATGAGAATGATAATCGTCACAGCTGAACAGATTGAAGTTAATGATGTTGATGCAGATCGTTTTTTTGAGTACTCCGTATTCCTCTCCTGCGGAGAGTTCTTCACTGTACAGCTTTGACCAATAAAACAGCGTCCTCTCTTTGAAGAAACCTTCGTTGTTCACCTGCATTTCCACATTGACGATCCTGTCGTCAACGTTCAGCTTCAGATCCAGTCTGCTGAATTTTTGGTTGAAGTATTCGGGCGCAAGCTCAACATTATTGATCATGATTTCCCTGATGCTGCTGCGGGGGATCTCAAGCAGATCGGAAATGAATGCAGCTATGATCGCCTTGTTGTTCACATTCCCGAAAACTCGTTTGAAGATAATATCAAGCTTCAGCTTCACTATGGTGTTTTCCTTGCTTTTGGTGTGCATTGGACTTTCCCTCGTTTCTCTGCTTTGGATAATACTATTATACCATATTTTGCGCTGTTGTAAAATCTATTTTCTGAAATTTGTCAATAGACTTCCTCGGAAACTTCCGAAGCACCGTCTTACTTGTCTCTTTTGCACCTGGATTTCTTGAAATACGTCAGTATTCCTGCGAAATTTTGGTGCAATCTGACGAAATAATCTTTGGCGCATCTGTGGCACTATCTTTGTGCGGTATTGCCTAAAGTGAAATTTCGCTTTAGCACTTGCGTAGTTTTGCCAATGATTGATTTTTTGATGTTAGAAAGATTGGTGTAATTGCAATATTGACATAATAATGTCCAATATTGTAAAATAATACCAAAAGCGTGTGAAAAACAAACGCTGCGCTTTTGCGCATGAAAGCAAAACGAGAAGGGTGTTTTGCTTCGTGTGTGACCGTTCCTTTATCCACAGCAAATCTTTTATCAGAAAGGGTTATGTGTATGAAAAAACGAATCAAAGCATTTTTGGCAGGTCTGTTATCCGCCGCAACGATCGCAGGTATGGCGCCGATGACGGTGCTCGCCGCCGAACCCACACAGGAAGCCGCCGCTGCGGCTCTGCCGTCCAAGTGGGACAACAGCACCAATGAGAATGCAAAGTACCTTCCGCCGGTAAAAAGTCAGGGAGCTTTTGGCAGTTGTGCGTTTTGGTCGACTGTTTACTATCAGTTCACCTATATGATGAACAAAGCAAGAGGCGTGGCTACGACAGAGGACAACACCTATTCTCCGAACTTTATTTACAACCTCACCAATGGCGGAAACTACGGCAGCCCTTCCACGCCGCTTACCCCCTACCAACTGCTGGTGGTACAGGGTACCCCCACTATCAAGGATGTACCGCTCACGGGTTCAACGACCCCTGCTACCAATTACACAAGCTGGCATGCAGACGAGGGCATTTGGGAACACGCCATGCAGAACAGACTGAAAGACTATGTCGTTTACGCCTATGGCTCTGTTCAGCATCCCATCTACGACTTTGACGTGATGACCGTCATTCCCGCTAACGCCACCATTTCCGACCCGAAGGATGAAAACCTCGATGCCGTCAAGACGGCTATCAGCAACGGAGAAGTCCTCACCTTTAGCAGTGCTATTCTAGGCTGGCGGTACACTAATCTCAAGACCCCCGGTGCCGCCGATAACCCGAACGGGTACACCATTGACACCCGTTTCTCCGGCGAACAAGCTGTTTATGCCGCAGGTTCCAACATTCTCATAGCAGATTATCTGGTTAGTGCTACCGGACATGAGATGACCATTGTTGGCTATAACGATGAGATCTGGGTAGACATCAACGACAATAACACCGTTGACAAGGGCGAGATGGGTGCCTTCAAAATCGTCAACTCATGGGGCGATGATTGGGGCAACGATGGCTTCATGTGGATCGCCTATGATGCTATCAATCAGACATCTTCTGTCAGCAACGCTCCGACAGTAGAAAAAAGAGCTCCCGCTATCCATGGCGTGGGCGGTATGGTTGTCAGCGGAAAACAGGACGACAGCTCCGATGTTTACCTGTCCTATACCCTCAATGCACCCCGCCGCACTGAAGTCCGCCTGACCGTCATTGCCAAAGACCAGTCCGGCAAAACCGTCAAGGAA
>ONYV01000248.1 GCA_900322105.1 uncultured Eubacteriales bacterium
TACGACCTTTGTGGTGCGTGACCTGTTTTATAACGTTCCTGCCCGAATGAAGTTTCTGAAAAAGGATGCTTCCGAATCAAATAATATTGCGACCCTCATGGACAGGATCGCCCTTTCGCATCCCGAGATCAGCTTTACGCTCATCCGTGACGGCAGACAAACGCTCAAAACTTCAGGCAAGGGCGATTTAGCCGCCGCCATTTATCAGGTGTTCGGCAAGCAGTTTTATGATTCGCTCCTTCCCGTATCCTATGACTATCAGGGCGTGAAAGCGGAAGGCTTTGTCACGAAGCCTGTCAATTCCAACCGTGCCAGCCGTTCGATGCAGACGTTTTTTGTCAACGGTCGCTATGTCCGCACTAAAACAGGCATAGCGGCGCTGGAACAGGCGTATAAGGGGTTCATCATGACAGGGAAATACCCTGCGTGTGTGCTGAAATTGACGATGAACTGTCAGGAACTGGATGTCAACGTGCATCCTGCAAAGTTAGAGATACGGTTCACAAACGAAAAGCCTGTCTATGACGCTGTATATTATGCAGCACGCACCGCTCTTTCGGGATATGATACAAGAAATCAGCAGGCATTGATCTCAAACATTGACCCGAAGCTGCTCGCACCCACCGCCGACCGTGGCGCACAGCTTGGTTTTGCGCCTGTCAGCGGCACAAAGCAGGCGGATGCATCCGACAGCGCAGACGAACCGATCGTTTATATGCCCAAACCCGTCGATCATGATGCGCTGCTGCATTTACAGGATGCCGCCGCCGCAAAAGATCTGACAGCGTTCAAAAATGTCACTGTCCGCCCAATAAACCTCACGGAATACCGCCGTGAGATGGAAGAAAAAAAGCGTTTGCAAAGAAATGCTCCCAATACGTCCGATGTTGCCGCACAAAGCGAAAATCAAACTCATGCAGGCGCAGCGAAGTCAGACAGCGTTACACCCGGTACGTCTGCTCCTTTGCCGCTGTCGCTTTCCGAGCGTGAGCCTGACGTGATGCAGGCATTTCCTGCGCTGGCGCTTTCCTCTGACGAAACACTTCTCACCGAAACCCTGCCCGAAACGAAGGAATTTCGCTATATCGGCGAAGTGTTCATGACGTATCTGATCGTGCAGTATGATGACAGCCGCCTGATGCTGATCGACAAGCACGCCGCTCATGAACGGCTGATCTATGAAAAGCTCAAGTCACTGTCACGGGACGATTCCGCGCAGATGCTGCTCGAACCGATCACGGTCACACTGGATAAGACCGATTTCCAGACCGTACTGGACAATCGGGAGCTTCTGATGAGCGCAGGCTTTGAAGCAGAGGAGTTTGGCAGCGGCACGATCCTGTTAAGAAGTGTTCCGCTGTTTTTGGAGAAGTTAGAGGTCACGGAAGCATTTATGGAGATCGTGCGGTATCTGACACGTCACAAAAAACTGCTGCTTTCTGAAAGAATGGAATGGATCTATGCCAACACCGCCTGTAGGGCTGCGATCAAAGCAGGGGACAAAAATCAGCCGCAGGAGCTTCAGGCGCTGGTGCAGCAGCTGCAAAAGAATCCGCAGGTTCGCTATTGCCCTCACGGCAGACCGATCTATTATTTTCTGACACGATCGGAAATGGAGAAAAATTTCAAGCGTATCTGAGGCTCCCACGCACAAATACATATTAGACTTCCTCGGAAACTTCCGAAGCACCGTCTTACTTGTCTCTTCTGCGCCGGACTTTGTGTCTCTCCCTTGCATTACACCAAGTAGTGCTGCACTCGAGACGCTTTTCCGGTACAAAATATCCTGCGTAATACGGCACTTCTCCGGTTCCCGAGGAAGTCTGTTGCTTTTGCAGAAAATATCATTTGCGGTGTATGCTGAGCAAAGTGTCTTGTATTTATTTTTCACAGGATACACACAGAAAAACCGTCCCTGCTGCTTTTGTTTTGCGCAGAAGGGACGGTTTGTTTCTGTCGGCATCGGGTGAATGCAAATACCTCAATCCTGAGGTTCCGGATCATAGATGTCGGGTTCGCTGCTTTCAGACGTACTTTCTGCATCAGAGCCGCCCTTTGCATCCGCTGAGGTTTCGCTGTCAGGGTGCGCAAAACGGTCGATGTCACCGGATTGATATTCATAGCGATGAGAATCTACCAGATCCTGCGTGTAGCTGGCGACATGGCTGAGACCTTCGTTGTTGAGCAGATCGATGTTTGCCAATATCTGATCTCTCAGTTCAAAGTCCGAGCGTTCCATTGCCACCAGTTCGCCGTTGATCTTGATAAACGGACTCAGTCCCAAAAGGTAATCTATCGAAACATCAAAATAGCTTGCTAATTTCATCAAGGTTTCACCGTTTGGAATGCCGCCGTTTTTCCATTTGCTGATAATACCCGAAGACAGCCCGATCTCCCTGCCGACGGGATTCGGACGTTTTCCGCTGCGAAGACATAGATTATAGAATCTTTTCCAAAACATATTACTACCCCCCTGAACATTAAAGCACTTACAGAAAAAACAGTTCTTTTGATGATATGGCGCAGAGAAAACGAACATACCTGTTCTCTTTTCAAAACGGAAGGCGATCTTGCAAAGCAGGACAAGGCATCATGGTCTGATACCAAAAATATCAGCAAAATAAAGCCGAAAAAAATGTA
>ONYV01000242.1 GCA_900322105.1 uncultured Eubacteriales bacterium
CTTGTAACCGCCAAATAACCCCACGTTCAACAAAAAAGCAGAGCCATCGCGGCTCTGCAATAATCAATCTGAAGTTTTGTAAGGCAGGATCAAATCGTCCGAACTCAGTATATCAATCAAATATTGCTTCTACATTCAGTCCGTTTTGATAAGCTGTCTGAATGATAGAGTACCATGCCGCACTTGCATCGGCTCCCTTGACTGAATCGCAGAACAACCAATTTTTGCGGCCGACAACAAAAGGTCTGACTGCATTCTCTGCGCGATTGTTTGAAATGGCAATATCGGGATGTTCAAGAAATCTCAGCAGATATTTTCTTTCATTGATAGTATATGTAACAGCCTTTCTTAACGACTCGGTACTCGCTTCGACTGTGGATATCCATTCAAAAAATTCGTCGACAACAGTTTTCGATTCCGTGTTTCTTCGCTTCATTTTTTCATCGCTCGGCAAAGGATCACCGGTACGATTGCCGTCGGCGTCTTTTCCTGCATATTCACGTTCAAGTGCGAAGAGCTTGTCGATATATCCTATCGCTTTCGCCGCAACTGATGTCTTCCAAAGAGACTTATCTTTTGGCAGTGCTTCGATATATTTGCGCCTTGCATGCGCCCAGCAGCCGCAGCGAGTGGCTTTTGTAAGCTTATTGTATCCATCGAAGCCATCGCATACGATGTATCCGGAGTGATCTTCGAGAAACTCTTTTGCATTCGAGCCATGCCGCGTAGGACTGTATTTATACAGCACTATCGATTTTTCCGCTGTCTCCGGATTTGTAAAAGCCCACATCTGAGACTTTGTCTTAGCCCTGCGGTCTTCTTCATGCAGCACCTGCACTCTTGTTTCGTCTCCGTGGATTACCTCATATTTCAGCAAATCTTCCTTCATACGGGCATAGATCGGCTCCGCTTTTTTAATGCTCATGCGAATGATCCAATTTGCCATCGTGGTGCGAGACAGGATAACACCCTTCTGCTTAAAATCCTGCTCCTGCCTGTACAGCGGCTGAGCAAGCGAGTATTTTGAATAGATGATGTGTGCAAGAAGCTCGGGTGAGCAGAAGCTTCCGGGGATCATCAGCTTCGGAGCGTGACCCTTGCGGAAATGCTCCTTAATGATATCGTCGCTTGATGCGTCATCTTCTTCATTTTTGCCGCAGCAAGGGCATTTTACCGTCTGAACGAAATGTCTGCGTCTAAACAATTTTGCAGGAATGTATACAAGCTCGTCATGAACGAATTCCTTCCCGACAGCCTTCATTTCACCGCCGCAGATATCGCAGGTCGTATCGTCAACTTCATGAACAACTTCTTCTTCCGGCAGCTCCTTCATGATCTCGTCACGAGTGCGCTTCTTCTTACGCTTGTGCTCGGGAACAGTTACGGTTTCGGGCTCAGCCTTGACTTCTTCCATGCGGCACTCGTTTTCTGCTTCATCAAAAAGGCTCATCTGAGCGCTGTTTTCTTGTCTGAGGATCTTCTTCTCGCTTTTTGACCCGAAAACAGTCTTTTCAAGAAACGCTATGCGGCGCTCCATTTCCTCTTTTTCGCGTTCCAATCTTTCTTTTTCCGATCGCAGTGCGGCATTTTCGGCAATGAGTTCTTCCTTTGTTTTGCTGATAATTTCTGTATTTTCCATGCCGCTATGCCCCCTTGTGATGATAAATTCATCTTATCACAAAGAGATTAACTCGCCGTTAAGCTGTCGTGAATTTAATACAAATATTTTCGATGACCGGGCTTTATCGCACTTTTTTGCTCGATATCAAGACCTTCCATCAGCCATCGGATTTGCTGTGGGGATAGCTTCTTCGCCTCGGCTTCTGTTCTCGGTCAACGGTATCTGCCGTTGTCGAGACGCTTGTACAAGAGTAAAAATCCGTCACCGTCCCAGACAAGCGCTTTGATCTTGCTGCAGCTTTTGCCGCAGAACAAATACACCGATTTGCTGTATGCGTCCTGCCCGAGCTTTCCTTCGATTATTATCGACAAACCATCGATCCCCTTGCGCATATCGGTGTATCCGGTGACAATATACACAGTCGCGCCCACAAGCATATCCGTCAGCATCGCAGTGCCCTTATGATCGCAGACAGCATATCCCCCGATACCGTCCCGGTGATTTCAACCTTGATCTTACCACTGCTGATCCTGACAGATGGGTCTGCCGGCGATATCGATTCCGACAAATCGGCAACCGCCACCGGAATCTGTTCGCAATAGCTTTGACGCACCTTCCGCAGGTGGTAGTAGTAAACGCTCTTGCTTATGTTTTCTCTTGCACACCACTGTTCAACGGTCAGTCCCGAGCTTTGCCGGTCAAGGATCATATTCTCCCAATTTCTCACCTGAATACTGTTTTTCACTTGCTTGATTTCATCCATGATATTTGCTCCATTCCGTTTTGGTACAAGTTCGGTTCAACGAAGTGCAATGAAGTTGGTTGGAGTTTATTGCACTTCGTTGAACTTTCAATTGCTCAGAATTAAGCATATCATAAATCTTTTCGTTTTAAAATTCACCGGGTTATTTGGCGGTTACGATACGAGAAACCGCCGTCATCGTTCTGGAGCGAGGCAATGTACATTGCTGCGTTTGTCATTGCTTCAGTTTCACCGAGGTCGGCAAGCGCTTTCAGAGCAAGCTTGGTGTCGATTATGTCGCTGGCGTAGTTTTCGGCAAGACCGAAACCTCCGTC
>ONYV01000241.1 GCA_900322105.1 uncultured Eubacteriales bacterium
GGAAAACAAGAAGGACGATGATTCCTCCGGCTGCAAGAGCACCCATTGTGAGCCAGATCACCATATTAGCGGTATCTCCGGTCTTAGGGCTCTTTTTGCCATTTGTCTTTGACTTATCTGTCTTCTTGCTGTCTGTATTCTCTTTCTTTTCTGTTTCTTTCTTTTTGTTGTTCTCAGACTTCTTTTCCGTGACCGATGTCTTTTTTTCGGTCTCGGTTTTCTTTTCCTTCTTTACTTCAGAAGTGTTGTTCTCGGTCTTTGTCTCAGTTTTTGTCTCTTTTTTTACTGTATCGTTTTCCGTATTGGACTTTGCAGTGTCCTTTTCAGCGGGAGTCTCTTCTTTTGTAGTCTTGTCTTCGATTACATCCTCTGTCTTGGGCTTTTCTGTATCTTCATTCGTGCCAGTTTTCGCATTTGTGTTCGCCCCGGTATTTGCATCTGTGTTGTCGTCTGTCCTGGCCTTGCTGACAAACTCCACTACATAGTAAGAAAGTCCGTCTGTCTGCGCCTCCGCAGTTTTGGCATCCCTGTTAATCGTAGTAGCCAGCTTCTTTGCAGTGATATTGTTATTGGCATTTACAAGATGATAAACCACTGCGCCAAGGCTTCCGTCCGCTGCTTCTTTTGTTTCAAAAGATACCTTGATCTTCTTTCCTCCTGCGGGCTGAAGGACGCTGCCGTCCTGACCCAGGATCTTAATATCAAAAGCGTATGCGGATGTAACAAGCTCATCTTTTGCGCGGGCATCTGCTACGGCGTTTTCGACCTCCTTCAGGTCTTTAGACGGTACTCTGACTACAGATAATCTGGCGCCATCTTCAAAAGCGCCTTCTTCAGCGGTCACCTTGATCTTGACGCCGTCAACCGTGACGGTCTGCTCAAATGCTTTTCCCTGCTCAGGGTTTTCAGAAGTCTTTGTCTCTTCCTGATTTTCGATCACAGCAGTCTGTTCCTGCGCCTGCTTTTCTGTTTCCTGCTCAGCAGTTTCGTTCTGTGCTTCGCCTTCTGTCACATCATAAGCTTCGCCGGCGACTTCTTCTGTCTCTTCAGCGAAGTTCTCTTCTGTCTCCTCGACAACATTTTCTTCCATTGTCTCAGCTTCAGCTTCTTCCTTCGTTTCAGTTTCAACAGCCTCCTCTGCTTCTTTTGCCGGGTCCTCCGCCACTGCCTGCTCTGCTTCTTCTGAGATCTCTTCGTTCACTTCAACCTGTTCCTGCGCAGTTTCCTGTATCTGGTCATTCTCGCATGCTAACGCGGATGCCGGCATTGCAGTAACTGCTATCTGAATCGCGATCATTGCTGCCGCGAGGGTTTTATAATTGATTTTTCTCATTTCTAACCTCCTGAGTTCGGATCATTCTCAAATCCGATTTTTCTTTCCTTGTGTTTAGTCATAAGGTTATTACGGAGGCAGATTGGATCTTCCACGATATTTTGACAAAAAAAGTAAAAAAGACCTGCCAGAACCCCATTGATTCCGCCTTATATCATTTTGCCTGCCATGCAGGCTATGTCGCTGCAGGTGAAGTGAGGTTGCAGATTTTAAAGGGACGGTACTCTAACAGCTTTTGTCCTAAAAGTCGTCAGAAAAACCGTCCCCTTGTCACATCATTTACTCTGCGTTCTCTTCTTCAGGATACACAAGCCCCCAGTCATTCCTAAGGGCGGTCATAATCGCCATTACATCTCCGGAATACCCCAGCTTCATATGTTCGGCATTACCGGCCGCAACGGCGTTTTCCATATCTGTGAGCTCGTAATAGAGCGCATTTGCTGATTCTCCCGCGGCGATCTCTCTGCGTTCCCCTGTAACTGCATCGGTGATCACTGCCCTGTCGGCGCGCGGGAATTCCATGATCTCAATGTAAGCTTTCTCACAGCTGATCATGGCGCGCTTCGGCTGTTTGGAATGCATGGTGAGGGCTACCGTGGCCATCTGCCCGGCGCTGTTTTGAAGAAGGATCGTCGCCTGCTCGTCCACTCCTGTCGGTGCGGGTCTCCACTGGCTCAGTACGCTGTCCGGCGCCTCGTCCATAAAGCTCCTCACAATGCTGAGCGCATACACGCCTATGTCAAGCATGGCGCCCCCTGCCAGATTCCTGTTAAAAAAGCGATTCTCCATATTGTATTCTTTAAAACTGCCGAAATTGACAGTGATCATCTGGACTCTGCCCAGTTCGCCGCTCTGCACAATACTCCACAGCTCCTTGTAAAGCGGCATGTGCCAGATCGTCATCGCCTCGGCCAGGATGAGCCCCTTGCTCTCTGCAAGCGCGGCCATCTCATCAAGTTCCTGCGAATTGAGGGTGATCGACTTTTCCACAAGCAGATGCTTGCCGTTTTCGAGCGCTTTCTTCATAAACCCATAGTGCGTGTTATGGGGGCTGGTAATGTAGATGATATCGACATTGTCGTCCACGAACATTTCGTCGATCGCCCAGTAGACCTTTTTAATGCCGTACTTTTCGGCAAAAGCGACTGCCTTTGAGTATGTGCGATTGCCGACCGCATACAGAGTTTTGCCCATTTTTTGAATACCTGCGGCCATTTCATTAGCGATCACACCTGTTCCAAGAACTGCCCAATTTAAATCTTTTGACATAAGTCCATGCCCCCTTTCCCCAAACACTGCAGTACGACCTTCCTTTGTACTATAATACTTTATTCTCCGCCTCAGAGATCGTTCAACAACATGCACACCATAATAAATTCTTCGTCATTCTCATCT
>ONYV01000239.1 GCA_900322105.1 uncultured Eubacteriales bacterium
GCGCTTGCTAAGAGCTTCAAAGCGTTACAGCAGACAGCAGACTACAACTCCTCTTTTCTCGAACTGGAAAGCGGCATGGCGGATGCTATCTGCATGGATATCGGCGTTGCAAATTATCAGCTTTCATCCAGAGGAAACGCTTTCAGAATGCTGGAAGAGCAGGTTTCCAGTGAAGCGTATGGCATTGGTTTCAAACTTGGCAATACAGAGCTGCGCGATCAGGTGCAGAATGTGCTGTATGCAATGAAACGGGACGGCAAATTTGACGAGATCGCTAAAAAATGGGGTCTGACAGACAGCGTGTGTCTGACACTGCCCGAAGGGGAAAAAACTGACAGTCAGGGACGTACCTTTACGGTCGGTTTTGACGCAGAGTTTCCGCCTTATGGCTACAAAGACGATAACGGCGAGTATGTGGGCTTTGACCTCGATTTAGCGCAGGAAGTCTGTGACCGTCTGGGCTGGACGCTCAAAAAACAGCCGATCATCTGGGACAATAAGGACATGGAACTGCAAAGCGGCTCGATTGATTGTATCTGGAACGGCTTCACCATCAACGGACGTGAGGACAAATATACATGGTCAACACCCTATGTGGACAACTCTCAGGTTGTGATCGTGAAAAGCGATTCTTCCATTCAAAAATTGTCCGACCTTGCAGGAAAGACAGTCGTAGTGCAGGCGGATTCCTCAGCACTGGCGGCTTTTCAGGGCGATGACGCAACAGACGAAAACAAGGCGCTTGCTAAGAGCTTCAAAGCGTTACAGCAGACAGCAGACTACAACTCCTCTTTCCTCGAACTGGAAAGCGGCATGGCGGACGCTATCTGTATGGATATCGGCGTAGCCAATTATCAGCTCAAGTCAAGACCTGACGGCTTCCGTATCTTGGAGGAAAGAGTGTCTACCGAAAAATACGGCATCGGCTTCAAACTCGGCAACAAGGAACTGAGAGATCAGGTGCAGAATACACTGCTTGAGATGAAAGCTGACGGCACGTTTGACAAGATCGCTTCAAAATGGAATCTGCTTGACAGCGTTTGTCTGAGTGCCGATGATAAGTTTATCGATCAAAAAGAACAGGCGCCCGTTTTGCCCGGACAGGAAAAAAGCGGTATCGACTGGGGCTTCATGCTCGGTGAATTGGGACAGGGTATGCTCAAAACGCTGGCGGTATTCTTCCTGACGCTGCTGTTTTCACTGCCGCTCGGTCTGCTGTTGGCGTTTGTCAGAATGTCACGCTTTAAGATCCTGCAGTGGATCGCAAAGATCTATATCTCTATCATGAGAGGTACGCCGCTGATGTTACAGCTGATCGTTGTATGCTTTGCGCCGTATTATGTGTTTGGCATCAGCCTGAGCGAAAACTACCGCTTCACTGCTGTTATCATCGGTTTTTCCATCAACTATGCGGCATACTTTGCCGAAATTTTCAGAGCAGGCATCAAGGCTGTGCCGAACGGACAGAGAGAAGCAGCGTCTGTGCTGGGCTATTCCAGATCACAGACTTTCGGAAAGATCGTGTTCCCGCAGATGGTCAAAAACGTTCTGCCGCCTGTTACCAATGAGATCATTACGCTGGTAAAGGATACGTCCCTTGCCTCTGTTCTGACCTATCTTGAAATGTTTACGATCGCAAAACAGATCGCAGCAACCTACTCGAACCTCATTCCGCTGTTTGTGGCAGGTGTGTTCTACTATGTATTCAACTTTGTGGTTGCGTTTGTGATGTCGCTGATCGAAAAGAAACTGAACTACTACAGATAAGCGGAGGCGGACGATATGAAATTACTGGAGATCAATCATTTGAACAAGGGCTTTGACGGAAAAACCGTTTTGAAGGATATCAGTATGTATGTGGAGAAGGGAGAGGTCGTTTCGATCATCGGACCTTCCGGCTCGGGAAAATCCACGCTGCTGCGGTGCGCCACATTTTTGGAAACAATGGATGACGGCGATCTGAGCTACTGCGAAAAGCAGGTCGTGCGCAGCGCAGACGGAAAGGCGGTCTATCCGTCCAAAGCAGAGATGAAAGAAGCAAAGTCAAAATTCAGTCTGGTGTTCCAGAACTTTAACCTGTTTCCGCATTTCAACGTCATGAAGAATGTGACGGATGCGCCGATTCATGTGATGAAGCGTGATAAGGAAGAAGTCTTTCAGGAAGCGCACAAGATATTGGAAAAAGTCGGACTTTCCGATAAGCTGAATGCTTACCCCTTTGAGCTTTCGGGCGGTCAGCAGCAGAGAGTGGCGATTGCAAGAGCGCTCGTGATGAATCCCGAGATACTGTTTTTTGACGAGCCGACTTCTGCCCTTGACCCTGAGATCACCGCAGGTATCCTGCGTATCATGAAAGAACTTGCCGAGGAAAAAATGACGATGGTGATCGTGACGCATGAGATCGACTTTGCAAAGGCAGTGTCTGACAGAGTGATCTTTATGGACGGCGGTCTGATCGTGGAACAGGGCAAGCCTTCTGACGTGATCGACAATCCGAAGCACGAAAGAACCAAGGCGTTCCTGAAAAAGCTCTCTGTATGAGTAAAGGCAACAGGAAAAGTATTTGAAAAAAGTGAGACAGGGGGATCTTCAGCGGAAGATTCCCCTGAATTGTATGATATCATTATAAGAAACGGAGGAAACAGCGTGAAAAAGGTACGCATTACGTCTATGCGTCAGACGGTTTATACCGATCTGACGGAACAGTTCGAGAACCCGATCGAACACGCTTGTACACATCAGGTCGGGCAGGTGTTT
>ONYV01000238.1 GCA_900322105.1 uncultured Eubacteriales bacterium
CATTCAGTGTATAGACGCCGTTTTCATATTCCTGCGCATGGTTCACGGTAATGGTCTTCGTGTCGTTAAGGCTTCCTCGCACAAAGCCGACAGGCGGTCTTTGTGTGGGAGAGCCTTATATTTTGCCGTATCTTCACGCCGTGATCTTTTCATATCGTTTTCGGCGAATGAAGACAGATTCAAAAAAGCATAGAAGCTGCTGTATACATCTTCCCGACAATGCGCAGGATAAAAAAATTCTGTATCGTTATTTTTCCAATCGCTTGAGACGTTCCATTTCTGCTTTGTCAACACGGATCTGTCCGTCCTTGATGAGCGTTACCTGATCGGTCTTGTAAGTGTGTGGCGCAGCGTTCGGGGATTTCTGCAAAGAAACGGTGAGGATGCCTGTGATGAGGTTCTGATCCACAACAGTACCTTTGCCGTCAGGCGTATTGACGATAGCACCGATCTTCGGTGTACGCTTGAGCAGATCGGTATAAGCGTCCTGTTCGTATTTCAGACAGCACATCAAACGTCCGCAAGTGCCCGAGATCTTGACAGGATTGAGCGACATTCCCTGTTCCTTCGCCATTTTGATGGAAACAGGCTGAAAATCGCCCATGAAAGTCTTACAGCAGAAAGGTCTGCCGCAGATACCAAGACCGCCGAGCATTTTTGCTTCGTCACGGACACCGATCTGACGCAGCTCGATACGGGTGCGGAAGACATAGGCAAGATCTTTGACCAGCTCTCTGAAATCCACTCTGCCGTCAGCGGTAAAGTAGAAAAGGATCTTGTTGTTGTCAAAGGTATACTCCACGTTGATGAGTTTCATTTTCAGCTTATGCTCTTTGATCTTCTGCACGCAGATATCAAAAGCCTTGCCTTCTTTTTCTCTGTTTTCCGCAACACGCTGCATATCCTGTTCGGTTGCCTTGCGAAGGATCTTTTTCAGCGGAAAGTTGACTTCCCCGTCGGCAAGCTCACGGTTTTCCATCGCTACCTCGCCGCATTCTACGCCTCGGCTGGTTTCCACGATAACATGGTCGCCTTTGTTAAATTGTGTGTTGTCGGGATCAAAATAATAGATTTTTCCGACTTCCTTGAATCGGACTCCAATAATGATTGCCATAGTATCCTCCAATTAGTATCTTCTCAGCACAGAGCAGAGCCACGTGCTGTAAAAATTCAGGTTGACGTTATATTTCAGGACATCCCTTGCTTTCTGAACCTGAAAGAAGAGAGCCTGAAGACGTTTTTTTGAGAGCGTTTTGGAAAGCTCCAGCGCGACGGGTGAAACATTTTTAGCGCCGCAGCTTGCTTTCAGACATTCTGCGGATAATTCATACAGCCGTTCCAGAACGGTGATGGCAAAGCTGCGATCCTTTGTGATCTTGAAAGTTTCGGTCAGAAGAGCGTATTCTGTGGAAAGCGGTATCGCGCGGAAGATCGCTTCTGCCGTCTTTTTTTCTTCCTCACCGCCCGTATTGAGCAATTCGATGGCAGCGCCGATGTTGCCGCCGCTGTTCTGAGCGGCTTCTGAGAGCAGGAATGCATCCTTGTCGGGAAACATTTTTTTCAAAACGGTTTCGGCTTCGGTGACGGAGGGCGGATAAAGGGAATAGATCCTGGTACGGGAACGTATCGTCTGCAAAAGTGACGTTGCTGAAACTGCTGTCAGCACAAAGAGAACGTTTTGCGGCGGTTCTTCGAGTACTTTCAAAAAGGCATTCTGCGCAGCAGGGAGCATCTTTTCGCAAAAGTGCATCAGAAACACACGGTTTTCTCCTTCGTTCGGCTTGATGTAGGCAGCGGAACGAATGCTGCGAACGGCTTCAATGTTCAGTTCCCCCGCTTTAGAACCGTCTGCGGTCACGATATCGGGATGAATGCCCTTTTCGGCTTTGATACAGGCAGGGCATACGCCGCAGGGTCGGTCACCCTCAGCAGAACAAACGGCATACTGCGCCAATATACGGGCAAGACTTCTTTTTCCGCTGCCTTTGACACCTTCGATGAGAATGGCATGGGGCAGCAGCCTGTTTTTCATTGTTTCCGAGATCTCATAGATCACTTCTTCGTTTCCGACAAACTCCGACAGCACCACCGCCGCACACCCCTTTCATTTGGCTCATTCTATCCTGCCATACTATTATAAACGATTTTTTACTTCTTGACAAGTATCTTTTCAAACAGATTCAGAATGAACACGTAATAAGAAGGAGCAGCGTTCTGCGCTTTTGGCAAAAGGTTTTCCAACTGTAGTTGAAATGACAAGATTGATTTTTATAACAGCGAAACAAAAAGCATTTTACTTTTCGGAACGAATATGGTAAAATGCTGTAAAAAGGGAAATGTCGGAAAACGCAGCAAACAGCGGCAATGAAGTTCATTTTGAAGATAGGGCAAGGAAAAGCTCAGAAAACGAAAATGTGTGGTCTTTGATTTGAACGCTTTCCGGCAAAAGGAAAAGAGGATGCAAAAATGAATTGTGTATGTGTTGAGCCGAGGATCCTGACGGGTACAGTGAGCATGCCGCCGTCAAAAAGTGCGGCTCATCGGGCGATCATCTGCGCTGCGCTCAGCAAGGGTGTCAGCAGGATCGAGCCGATCGAACTGTCAAACGACATTACCGCTACCATCGGCTGCATGAAACAATTGGGTGCAAAGATCACGCTGGACGGAAAGACCCTGACAGTGGACGGCAGAGGTGTTTTTGAAAAAGACGAAAGGGAAGAAGAGATCATTCTCGACTGCTTTGAAAGCGGTTCAACGCTTC
>ONYV01000236.1 GCA_900322105.1 uncultured Eubacteriales bacterium
AACGGTTGGTTTTTCTATATATGCTGTTAAAATTTTGAAAAAAAACTATTGACATTTTGTTAATAAAGAGTTAATATATATTCAACAAATGAACACGCCGTTCCACCCTTCAGATCAGCGGTTCAAAAGTAAAAAAATTTTATTAAAGAAAGAGGTAATCCATCATGACTCTCCAGCAGAAATTGCTCGCTAAGCAGAGCAAAAAAGGTTTCACACTCGTTGAACTCGTAGTTGTTATCGCTATCCTCGGTATCCTGGCTGCAATCGCTATCCCTGCAGTTATCGGTATCATCAACAGCGCTAACGAATCTCAGGGCAAGACAGACGCAGCTTCTCTGTCCAACGCTTGTAAGACATACTTCGCAGGTATCGTAGCAGGTCAGATCAATGCAGAAAATCCCGGTAAATCCAAAGACGCAAATCTTCCTGCAAAGAATGCCAGCAACTCTACAAAGGTGGATAAAGCTCTTGAATGCACAGTAGAGGGCGCTTGCCAATACAATGGTCTGACAGATCTCCAGAATAAGGTTGATGACTTTGTTGTAGATAAATCTACAGGCACGATCTACTATAAAAACGATGGCAATAAGCCTGATGGCGCAACAGGAACATTTAAGTATGGTGATGCTCTCTCCGTGCTCGGCTACACAAAAGACAACGCGAAGGCTGCTTCTTGATTTGCTCAGCGTTCGTTGATCATTACATAACAACTAAAGAACAAGGCTCGGGTTTCTGAGCCTTGTTTTTCTTTGTTTGGACATTTCAGCAAAGACCCGTTTCGCCAAAAAACAGAAAATGGATAATTGCATAAATTTCAACCCGAAAATATTACTATATGCACAAAATACAGCTTTTTATAAAATAATTATTGAAATCAATAGTTTTTTGTGATAAAATGACAAAAGGAGTATTATATCTGTCAGTATGATTCTGCAGCGAATATCATGACAGTGTAATATTATCGATCGAACGCATCCCAGAGATTAACCGAAAAATTTTTAAGAGTGTGGTGTATTTATGAAAAGTGTAGCAACCGTAATGCAGGTGACCCGCAGCTTGCTTATTCTGACTCCCGCCGAGTATGATAAGCCAGAGGGTGGACTTGCAGGAAAAAGAAAGGGCGGAGCAATGCCCACAAATTTCAGCGTACCGCAGATATTTGAGCTTAACGAGTCGCTGAAAGATCATCCCTTTGAAAAATCAGAGGAGCTTGCCGCTTTTGTTAAGCGCTGTGCCGAGAGTGTTCAGATGGATCTCGGCGATATTTTCCTCTGTATTGAGGATGAAGATATCCTCATCACAAAGGAATATAAGCATCATGTGGAGTCCAAGCCGAAAATGCTGCTGACATATGCCCGTGTGGAAGCAGAAGCGGTTCTTCATTCGGATGTGGAAAAGTATACGATCCTGAACTTTGAATACGGTCAGCAATACGGCAAGGCAAACAAGACCGAGGATGTTTCGGCGTCTTTGTTTGCAATGAATACGGGTATGCTGACAGACATCCGCGCAAACTTCTCCGCAGCAGGTCTCAGGATCGTCAAGGTCACTCCGCCGATTGCGGGTCTGCTCTATACATCAAAGGCTGACCTTAACTCCGCTACCAGAGCAATCGCTGTCATCAGTATGGACTTCGCCGCAACAAGACTTGTCGTGCTCCATAATGGCGCGCCTGTGTTCCAGCAGTCCTTCTCCAGTGTACTGGAGGATATCGCAGAAATGCTCATGCTGGAATTCGGTATCAGCAAGCTCGGCGCTATCGACCTGATCCGTCAGGAAGGTCTGGGCATCTGCAACAAGTGTAATTCCGCTACCACCAGAAAACAAACCATGTCCATGCTCGAAAACGCCGCCAGCGAGATCCTTCGTAACCTGCGTATGGTCATCTCTACCATGCGTCTGGATATCGACCAGATCGTTTTGTGCGACGCTCTGGCAAAACTCCCGAATATTACCGCATTCTGCCGTCAGATCGGTCTGACCGCTCCGATGGAAAAGGTAACAAATTTGTTCTCTGCGCAGTCTCAGCCGCCAACAGTGACACAGGCTGCTCAGCAGAGAGGTTTTGAGGCAGTATCCTTCATCACCCTCAACGGTCTTTTGACCATGCCGATCCCCGAAGCAAACCTTCTGCAGGGTGAGACCAATATCCTCTCTGCAATGGCAAAGGATAGCAGCAACAAGGTCGGCAATATCGTAGCAGGCGCTGTAGGCTTCCTTGCGGCTGTCTGGATGATCGCTATGGTCGGCTGGTGGGCCGCTCTCGAGATCCAGAAGAATAACGATGAAAATACCCTGAAGGACGAACGCTATAAATATGCGCAGGATCTGATCGACAGGGAAAAGAAATATACCGAGCTGACACAGAACCTTGCGACTAACCTTGAACTGCTCCCGAAAACAGAATATAAAATGTCTGTCATTCTGGAACACGTGATGAAGGAATACGTGGAAAAAACACTGACGACCAACGATATTACCATAGCAAAAAGATTCAATTCCGATAATGACAGCACCGATGTTATCGTTGACTTGACTTCGACTGTAAAGAATTACGATTCCTTCGTTTCTTTGAAGGAAAAGATCGACGATGCAGGCTTCTTTGCCGTGGATGAATCTCTGAGCATCTCAAAGGACATGATGACAGTCGGCAATGCGGCTGCTGTGTATAACCTCTCAATGTCAATGGCAGTAGCAGAGAAGGGCTTTGAGCAGGCGGCTCTGTCCGAGAAGGAAAAGCAGGAACTGGAAGAAAAAATGCAGAACGGCGGCAAGTCACAAGAGGAATCCTCAGGCTCAGAAACTTCTGACGGACAGACCTCTCAGACTTCTCAG